>NZ_CAWUDO010000005.1:0-180429 GCF_963920935.1 Nostoc sp. CCY 9925
TGCTTTTCAAGTCACAAAAGTTGCTTTTCAAGTCACAAAAGCTGCTTTTCAAGTCGCAAAAGCTGCTTTTCAAGTCACAAAAGCTGCTTTTTAAGTCGCAAAAGCTGATTCACATGACAATTTACCCAGTCCCCAATCTCCATTAACTCGAAGCACTGGTATAAAACCGCAACGCAAACCGCCAAAACCAAGTAGAAACTAAAAATAACACCAGTGCTAATCCTCCTGCACCTATCAACCAGGTAATTTCACTTCTACCTAGGATCGCTTGGGCTGGTATCGTTGTTAAAAAGCTGACTGGCACTATAAAGGTAAAGAAAAAGCGGTAAACAGTTGGAAAAGCTGTGATTGGATATCTTCCTGCTTCTAATAAACCACGCAATACTTCTGTGGCGTTGTATATTTTCACAAACCAAATACTCATTGAACCCAGCATAAACCACAGGCTGTATAAAATTACCAAGCCAAACAACAACGGCACTACACTAAGTAGATACTTGTCTATTCCTACGCCAAGGCGTTGACCTGCGTAGCTAATGATGACGCAACCAAAGATTAAATCCGGTAGTCCCCAAGGTGAAATGGTGTGGGTGGAAAGCCAAAACTGACTGCGAATAGGTTTCAATAATATAAAGTCAAGAGTGCCTTCTTGCACATGGCGGACAATGCGATTTAAGTTCGGCGCCAGAAAAGTGGCAGAAAAGCCTTGTAATAAAGTAAAAATTCCTAGAACTACTAAAGCTGCTTCCCATGACCAGCCAGCAAAAGTGTAGCCGGTGCGGTAAAACAAGAATAGTCCAAAGACGCTGCCGACAAGATTCCCCAAGCTGCTGAAGGTAGCTATAACAAAATTAATGCGATACTCCAATTCAGATGCGATCGCCGCACTCCAAAATAGTCTTAGTACTTTCCAATATTTTTGCATCTTGCACCCCTGCGCTAATACTGACTTTCAAATAAAATAACAAAAGAACTTTACATAAATTTAATATTACTTTTTATTCAAAAAAATTGCAGAACGTTAAGATGTTCTGGATATATGTATTCAAAGCTGAAAAATTTTATGCATCTAGATTTACCAGAACTGATTAAATCACTTGGCTACTTTGGGGTGTGGGCAATAGTCTTTGCTGAATCTGGCTTGTTAATTGGTTTTTTTCTCCCTGGAGATAGTTTATTATTCACTGCTGGATTTATTGCATCTCAGAATTTACTCAATATTTGGGTTCTGATTTTTGGTGCTTTTGTTTGTGCAGTCTTAGGTGACAATGTTGGCTATTTTACTGGGCATAAATTTGGCAGAAGACTATTTCAGAAGGAAGATTCGTGGTTGTTTCATAAAAAACACATTGTTAAAACCCAAAACTTTTATGAAGAACACGGAAAGAAAACGATTGTGTTAGCACGTTTTTTACCAATTGTGCGGACTTTCGCGCCCATTGTTGCAGGTATTGGTGCAATGCATTACCGCACATTTATGTCTTACAACTTAATTGGTGGCTTTGTTTGGACATTCGGAATTACTCTATTAGGATTTTTCCTAGGAAAATCTTTACCGCCTGAACAGGTAGATAAGTACTTGTTACCAATTATTGGATTAATTATAGTTGTTTCCTTAGTGCCATCAATTATTCATCTCATCCAAGAAAATAGAGCAAATAAAGGTTAAAAATATCTCAATAGTCAAAATTAAGAAGTCAGAATTAACACCAAGTTGTATATAGGAATCCGGTTTGATTTCTGAAAAAAATCCGTACACAATACCCTTCTTCACTATTGCCTATTGCCTATTGCCTGTTCCCTGCCTCTACGAGCAATTCCAAAAATCAAATACTAGTCCTACATCATTTATGTAATTTATAAATTTTCATTCTCCATCTCCCGGTCGGTGAGCAAAGCCAAACCGCATCTCCCCAAACTTCAAAATTTAGGATTAATTTCTGGTGAATTATGGCTAAACTATCTAACGAATTGCAACGCTATTTTTTTGAAGAAGAACGACCTAAAACTGTAACTTTGGCAGATATTCTCCTACTAGCAAAAGAAAGAATTTTTGGGTTTTTGCTGATTATTTTATCTCTACCTTCGGCTTTGCCAGTTCCAGCACCGGGATATTCAACTCCTTTCGGCATCCTGATTTTTCTACTTGCAATACAGCTGATTGGTGGTGCTAAAACCCCCTGGCTACCAAAGAAAATGATGAATCATGCCATCAAACTCGAAACAGTCCAGGGTTTTTTAAAGGCAGGGATTCCTTGGTTAAAAAGGATTGAAGCGATCGCTCGTCCTCGTTTGAGCTATATTTGTACTACTTTACCAGGTAGAGTCACCATTGGTAGTGCGATCGCCTTGATGGCAATTTCCATGATGATTCCAATTCCGGGAACTAATACCCTACCAGCAATGGGAATTTTCGTCACTAGCTTTGGCTTATCAGAAGACGATGGTGCCATTAGCTTGGGTGGTTTAGTTATGTGTTTGATGGGGGCAATTTTGACTACTTCAATTCTGTTGGCATTGATTTGGGGTGGTTCCAGTCTGCTTGACATCATCAAGACTTGGCTAGGTCGTTGAAGAAGAATTCAGAATTCAGGAGTCAGAATTAAAAGATAAAGCGGCTTGGGTTTTTAAACTAGTAGCAGGATTTTATGACCGAAAACAAAAAGGATACAACCCCCTAAATTGGTTTATGGAGAAGCAAAAAAATGTATTTCCAGACGCACAGCGCGAACGCACTGTGCATCTCGTAGAGAGAAATACTACGTCCTTGTTACAAGCCCCATTATCGTAAATAAAAGGGTTTAAGACCCCTACCTCTACAGGTAGCCCCAGTTTCAGTCGGGGTTTAAATCCCCCGGAGTTGCTCCTCTTGGGGAGACCCCAAGACCGCACTCCTCTTCGTCTGAAATTGTCTTTAATGCGTGAATTTTGTTAGCGCAGCTAAGCCGTGTCTGCGAGCGTCATTTTGAATTTTGAATTGTTAATTATGGGTGTCTTTAATGCGTGAATTGGGAGCGAAGCGACGTGACTTCCTTAAACATCAACCTCTACCTATTCCTAGAAAACCTGATTTTTTTCGTCATTGCCACACTTTTTATTCTGGTTGTCAACTGGGGCTGGAAAAACACCAAAACCTATACTTTGCCTTTACCGTTTCCTAATTGGTATAAAATTTGGTTTGGCTCAGTGCAAGTATTAGGAATACTACTACCATTAGTAGTAATGCTACTGTGGGGTGTATGGTGGAGCGATCGCACTGTTTTAACTGTACTTGGTTGGTATTTTATCGTATTAGGGTTACAAATTATTTCCGAGAGAGTTGCCCTTAGAGAGTTGCAAAATGTAGTATGGGTTATGGTTCCTTACATATACTTACCTTACCGTTTCTGGCAGTTATATGAGGGTTTAACAATTTTAGGTTCTGAAACCAAGTTGCTATGGGTGCGATATTTCTTAATTTTTCAACTGGTGCTGTGGATTGTCAATTACGCCATAGATGTATCACAATTACCACGGCTATTTCGGTGGGAAGTGGAACAGAAATAATTAGATTAGGGCATAGGGCATGGAAAAGAGGACAAGGGGACAAGGTGAATTAGGGACAAGGGGAAAGACTGATTGCAAGTTTTCTCATTGTCTCCTTGTCCCCTCATCTCCCCTCATCTCCCCCATCCCCCTCATCCCCCTCATCTCACTTCACTTAAATTGGTCATAAACTCTCAAAACCTGATAGCGTCAAACAAAGGAAAATATTCTTCTGGACGTTAGAATTTGAAAAAGCGTTCTAATTATTGGCTACTACTACCTTATATCCGACCCCAGTGGCGAACCATCACTAAGGGATTTATTGGCATTTTCGGATATGTGCTGGCAACATTAGTGTTAATCAATCTTGCTGGAAAGTTGGCAATTCCCTTCGGACAAGGTAATGTAGTAGCGATCGTCCAAGTAACTGGGATTTGTGCCTTAATCTTTCTGGTGAGAGCCTTGTTCCAGTCTATACAAGATATGTACATGGCGAAAGCTGCTTTAAAAGTTGCTTTTGATCTCCGCCAAAAAGTATACTCACATGTCCAAAAGCTAAATCTCAGCTATTTTGAAACGGCAAAAGCAGCTGATTTATCTCACCGCCTCACCGAAGATGTTGACCGGGTTGGTGAACTGGTAAATAAAATATTTCACGAGTTTATTCCCTGTATTTTGCAGTTGGTGGCAATTCCAATTTACATGATTTATCTGAATTGGCAATTGACACTAGCAACTGTGATAGTTGCACCACTAATCGCTATTTTAATCAGCTGGTTTGGCAAACAGTTACGCAAACGTTCTCCAAAAAGTCAAAATCGAGTATCGGGTTTATCTGCTATTTTCTCAGAAGTTTTTAGCGGTATACGTTTGGTACAAGCTTTTGCGGCGGAAAACTACGAAATTGCCCGCTTTGGTGATGAAGCAGAACGCAGTCTGAAAGCAAAATATTCAGCACAACGGCTAAAAGCAATTAAAATTCCCATTGTGGGATTTTTAGAAACCTCAATTGTTTTATCTTTATTGATAGTTGGGGCGTGGCAAATTTCCCAAGACAATTTGACAATATCCAATTTTTTTAGTTATCTGGCAGCGGCGGCGCTGTTAATTGACCCCATAAGTCACATTACTAAAAACTACAACGAATTGAAGCGGGGTAAAGCATATATTCACCGGGTTTTTGAGTTGATGACAATTAAAGCAACGGTGATAGAAAAGCTAAATGCGATCGCTTTACCTCGAGTCGAAGGCCAAGTAGAATATCGTCGTGTTTCTTTTAGTTATCAACCAGGCGAACCTGTATTAAAGGATATCAGTTTTTTGGTATCGCCGGGTGAAGCGATCGCAGTTGTGGGTAATTCTGCTGCTAGTAAAACCACATTTGTGAATCTCTTACCCCGCTTCTACGATCCCAAAACTGGTCAAATCTTAATTGACGGGGTTGATATTCGGGATGTCAAATTACATAGTCTGCGCCGACAAATTGGCATTGTTCCCCAACAAAGCATCATGTTTTCTGGAACAATTGCCCAGAATATCGCCTTTGGAAAAGAATTTTTTGATATCCAAGCAGTGAAAGCAGCAGCAAAAATTGCTAACGCCCATGAATTTATTAGCGAATTACCAGAAGGTTATCGTACTTGGGTGGGCGAACGTGGCGTAAACTTATCAGCAGGACAAAAACAAAGAATTGCGATCGCTCGTGCTGTTCACCTCAATCCACAAATTTTGATTGTTGATGAAACGACATCTGCATTAGATTCTGAGTCAGAAGCTTTGGTGCTGGAAGCCTTAGAAAGACTCATGGATAACCGGACAGTGTTTATTATTGCCCATCGTTTATCAACAGTTAGAAAGTGCGATCGCATTTTAGTTCTCGAACAAGGAAAAATTGTCGAATCAGGAACTCATGAAGAATTATTAGCCTTAAAGGGTTGCTATGCTCAGCAATTCATAAGCGAAAAATTTTAGTCTTTGAGGTATCATATCAAGTTCGGCTAATTATACCAATTTGAAAAAAGAATCCGACAGATAGATTGGCTAGGGGCGCAAAACTTTGCGCCCCTACAGATTTTTGATGTATTGCAAAGATTTTTTGCAATGGTATTTAGATACTAAATTTCTGTAGCATTTTTTATCAGTGTGTTATAAATGTATCGTAAGTCGGTTTAACCGACTAAGTTTCTGGTTTTTTAGTCGGTAATTTATATGAAAAATAACTTCATACAAAATCTCTTTCTCGGCATATTATTGGCAAGTTTTGTCTCTTTTTTATTGACGAGAAATATTGATTTTTCTTTAAGCTTTTTGTTGATTTTTCTTTATATTTTAATCTTTTGTGGATTTCTTTATATTGATATTATTATTCATGAATTTGGTCATGCGATCGCAGGTTGGATTGTCAAAATTCCTATCAAAAGAATTACCATCGGCTTCGGACACAATATTTTTAAATATAAATTCAATGAAACAACTTTACTCATTAACCAAGGACTACAAGGTGGTTTAACTTATCCTGGAATATTTTCCCCTAATTTCTTGCGACTACGCTATTTTTTCTTTACCTTAGGAGGAGTTGGATTGCAAGTGATGGCGATGGCGTTGGTAATAGTTATTATTTCAGCTATAAAAAGTATTTATCCGCTAGCTTTCAACAATGCTTCTCTATTTTTGACAATAGTCAATATTTTCTTATTTTCTAATTTTATTTTGATTTTTTTTAACCTGCTTCCTTTTAAGGTAAATATGATGGGAGTTTCCATACCTAACGATGGCTTACAGCTTCTAACCATATTTTTCATAAATCAACAGAAAATACAAGAAATTTTATTGTCGGGCAAGATTATAGAAGGAATGGAATATCTCGAAGAAAATGACTTTCAAAAAGCTGAATTAATTTTTCGTGAATGTCTTGTTAATAATTCTACATCTTTAATCCCTAAAATAAATCTTTCTGTAGCGCTAATCCGTCAACAAAAAATTGATGAGGCAATCATATTACTATCCAAACTTATTACAGAATCAGATAAAAATCCCATGCAATTATTTATTTTTAATAACTTAGCTTGGAGTTATCTAATTAAAGGATTGAATCAACGAGAGTTTCTTAATTTAGCCGATAATTACTCTGCACAAGCCATTAAGATTAGTAATCAACATATTTATGTTGTTGGTACAAGAGCCTGTGTGTTAATTGAACTTGGAAAGCTTGATGAAGGAATTAACCTTTTAAAAGGTCACATTAGCCTTAATCAAGCCATAAATGAAGCTACAAATCCGGCGCTCGGTTTTCTATATTTAGCCTATGCTTATTATCTCAAAGGTAATCGTCAACAATCTCAAAAATATTGGCAAAAAATAAACAATAATCAAGATTTAAAATCTAGTGAACATAGGCTGGTATTCGACCATATTTTAGAGAAAAAAATTATTTATAATGCCATAATTTTATTGCTCTTTTCTATTGTCAGATAACAATTAAAAGTAGGTTTACAAAGTAAAGATATTTTTAGTATTTTATTGGGGAAAAGGTAGGGTTTATTCCCTTTTCCCTTTCTCTTAAACGAAGCCTTTCCTGCTCTGACAAAACTATTTAGGACTTACGCAACACCGATATTGTCATTGCGACCGAAACGTAGTGTAGGGAAGCAATCCCAGAGTTTTTGGCGATTACTTCGCTCCGCTCGTAATGACGTAAAATCGTAGTTATTGCGTAAGTCCTGCTATTTTTGCAAGAGAGTCCACGAGTTGCGCTCACAAGGAACAATGAAAATTTATTTTCCTTATTCCCCATTCCCTACTCCCTATTTTGAATGCAGGTCTAATGTAAGAGCGTTTAACCGAACATGATATCATTCTTAATTCTGAATTTCTATTTATGGATTTAACATAATTTTTGCAAAAATAATTTCGTTGACAATATCCATGACATCATTTACTACATCTTCCGCTGTTGAGGGGTCATTGATATATTGATTCAGTGACTTAAATTTTTCTGGTGATATATTTCCCATTAATTTACTATCCCAATTTTCCAGCATTTCGTCGAACACTTTTTTGGCATCACCGTTAGTGCATACAATAGGAATCACTGGAATTTTTTCCTGTTTCGCATAGAGATAAGTTTCATAAGTTCCGCCAACACCTCCTACAAGAATCACCAAGTCTGAATGTCGCAAACAATCAAGCCATTCATTAATACCTGTCTCAGTGTATTCGACTTTTCCACCCTTAAATACAGGTTGTTTTCCTCGTGGAACAACGTGGGTTAACTTATCGGTTAAGCGTAGGTTTTTTTGTGCGATTTTTTCGGCAAACTTATCAGCTACAACATAATCTACTCCCTCCCATCCACCTGTAATTAAGTTATAGTTATATTCTGATATTTTTTCCCCAAGCTTTTGAGCGCACCAATTGACTTGATCGGGAATCTGAAAGTTTCCTGTCCCGGCAACTAAAATACTCTTTTTGCTTCTGAGTCTAACAGCATCATCCCTAATAGCATCAGTAAGCTGATTGATAAATCCATCAAAGTTTTGAGATGGATCGATGCTTAATTTATCCGAGATAAAAAACATGAATTCATCAATTTTTTGGCAAATTTCTATGAGTTTTTCAGCAACATCATATATTGCTGAATCTTCATTAGAAGATAGTTCATAACCGATAAGTTGTTTTAGTGTTTCGCTTTGTTGCTTCCAGTATTTGATATACTCACTCTTACCTTCTTTGGTATAGACATTAGCATCCTGTAAAACAACAGGAAAAACTTTTTGTTCATAATCCTTGCGTCTCATGATTTCAACAGCTTCAAACATACAGTATTCGGAACGCAAATATTTGTCGCTGATAACAACAATCACATAGTTACCACGCCCGATTTCTTGCATGAAATTCTGTATACTTTTGCCTATTTTTAAGTAATTGCGATCGCGAATTAAGTTGTAACGCTCAGAAATAAGTGCTTCACAAATTTTATCAACTAATTCTTCGCGTTGACTGCCTAATTTAGTGTTGTCTTTCCATGCATATGATATGTATATTTGATTCATTTTTTTAAGATTTTCTTAGATGCTACGGTGATAAATTTGCAAGCCATTGGTCAAATATAATTTACTACTACACAAACAAAGTCTAGCTACCTGGACTTAAAAAATAATCCGCGCAGATAAAGATAAGTCTGAGGTGAGGTTTCCAACCATCAGAACTTCAAAGTTTAGTATGTATGTATAGACAGGATTTATAGTCGCCAATACTGACTAAAATTTTACTTTTATATTTGATATATAACCTACGTATTTTCTCGTAATTTGATTCTGATTGCTATATCTATATAATTCAGTCCAGTATTGTTTGTAGAGACGTTGCAATACAACGCCTCTGATTAAATTTTCTATTGTCTAGATTGAATTTGCTGGACTAAATCATAAAAAGGTTGCCAATTATCTTCCTGAACAATTGGTTCCCAAATAGATTCAATCACAGGTCTTAATAATGCCGTTTTCGGATTATGAACAGCTAGAGTTTGGGAAATTATGTCTAGGCGATCGCGATCCAAATCATTCAATATTTTATGGTACAATATACACCAATCATCAAAAATTCCTGACGCTCCTGGTACTGGTACAACATCAGAAGCATTCATCACAAAACCTGGTTCATCTCGCCATTTAGCTGAAAAAGTGCGAGCCATCTCATAAAAAAATTCGTGATAACCAACTTTGCTATTGCCTAAAAATTCAATGGTTAAATTTAATAGTTCTTTAGCCTGTGGATGTGGCAACTCTACAAAACCCAACTTTTTCAACATTAAAGTTCTGTATTCTGCCTGATAATACTCATCAAACTTTGCTAATCCAAACTTCAAATCATCTTTATCAAAAATTGCCTTGAAAGGTTCCTGGAGCATTTCTAGATTTAACTGGCAAACGCTTGGTTGATGAATGTAACAATAGCGCCCATAATAGTCAAAATATGCAGCAATAAAGTATGGATTATAGTGAGGAATAAATGCATAGGGGCCATAATCAAAACTCTCTCCCGTAATCGACATATTGTCAGTATTGAGAACTGCATGACAAAAACCAGCAGCCATCCACTGTGCTGCTAGTTCTGCAACTCTTTTAACTAATTCGGCATAAAACAAGGCATATTTATCTTGTTCAGCCGCCAAGTCTTGATAATATTCATTAATTACGTGGTCTAAAAGCTTCCGAGTTAAATCTGGACGCTGCAAATAGTGTAGGCGCTCAAAAGTCCCAAAGCGAATATGAGAATTGCTCATCCTGACCATTACAGACGAACGAGTAGGTGAAGGTTCATCCCCCCGCCACAGTGATAAGCCTGTTTCAATCATGCTGAGACAGCGCGAGGTACGCACACCCAGGTGGTGCAGTGCTTCGGCAGCCAGAACTTCCCGCACTCCACCTTTAAGCGTTAGTAAACCGTCGCCTCCACGAGAGTATGGCGTTCTCCCAGAACCTTTCGTGCCAAAATCGTATAATTGACCATCAGTGCCGCGTACTTGTCCGTAGAGAAAACCTCTACCATCACCCAATAGTGGATTATATTCACCAAATTGATACCCGTGGTAACGCATTGCCAAAAAGGGTTTGCGCCCCTCAAATTTGCCAAAAGCTGTGATGAAATCTTCATCTTTAACTACTTGGGGGTCAAGACCTAAACGCGGTAATAGTGCATTGTTACGCCAACGCAAGATGTGTTGGGGAAATTCTTCTGCTGCAACCTCGTCGTAGTAGTCATCGCCTAAAGATTCCAAGGCGGCTTCGTAGTTCAGGGAGAGAAAAGGATTACTAGAATTTTTGTAGTTTGAAGTTTGGGCCAGATTCATTACGAGCAAAACTTAATTCATTCTTTACCTTAATACTACCTCTGGCTTCAGCATCAGTATCGACATATTCTCAATTACGAATTATTTTAAGATTTGGGTGCTTGCCAATTAGGATTGGTGAGACTTGTCAAAATATGATCTTCCCATTGTCCATTGATTAATAAATAGTCTCTAGCATATCCTTCAATGACAAAACCTAGTCTTTTGAGAACATTTCCACTACGCCGATTGTGAGGCATATAATTAGCCATGACGCGGTGAAAATTTAACTCTTGAAAGAGATATTGAGTCGCTGCTTGGAGTCCTTCTGTCATATATCCTTTGCCTTGCTTTGTTTCGGCAAGACTATATCCCACGTAACAAAAATGAGCAGCTCCTCGAACAAAATTACTAAAATTGATAGTCCCAATAATTACAGTTGGATTTTTTTTATTAAAAATAAATAACTTTAAGGACTGACCATTGACAAATTCAAGAAAATTGTTCTCTATTTGATACTGCCAATATTCTTCAGTGAAAAAACCATCAGCCCAAAGAGGGTAGAATGGAGTCAGATAGGTTTTATTATCAGTAAAGTATTTAATAATTTGGGGTATATCCTCTTGAATCGCCGATCGCAACAACAAGCGATCGCTTCTAATTAATGGCAGTTCTAATTTCATACACTACTCATTTGTCATTAGTCATTTGTCATTAGTCATTTGTTTTTCTCCCTGTCTTTGCGTAAGAGCGTTCCCGCGTCTTCCCACTCTCCCTCACAAAATAAACTGAGTATTTTTGCTCTGAATCTGCCATTCAACCAAAATCTTGGTAAGCTGATGTCTAAATATCTAGAGCCGAAGGATTGAGAGCTAATGGGTAATTAAGAACTTCAATAAAATTCCTTTGCCCAAACGCTGTACCAGAGGAAATTCAACCAAAAGACAGCTCTTGATAAACTTAGTCTACAAGAAGGATAGTGATGTCGGGAATACGCTACGATTGGCAGGAATTAGAGATTCGGGCGATATACAATACGCCTTTGCTAGAGCTGATTTATCAAGCTGCTAGCGTGCATCGCCAATATCATGACCCAACAAAAATCCAAGTTTGTAAGCTCATATCTATTAAAACCGGAGGTTGCCCAGAAGATTGTAGCTACTGTGCCCAATCTTCCCGCTATCAAACAGAGGTAAAGCCACAAGCACTTCTAGAAAAGGAAACGGTAGTTAGCATTGCTCAAAAAGCGAAAGAAACTGGTGTGAGTCGCATCTGCATGGGTGCAGCTTGGCGTCAGGTGCGGGATAACTCACAATTTGAGGAAGTCCTGGAAATGGTCAAGGATGTGACGGCAATGGGTTTGGAAGTATGCTGCACTCTGGGAATGTTAACACCAAATCAAGCCAAGCGATTAGAAGATGCGGGACTTTACGCCTATAACCATAACTTGGATACATCCCAAGAATATTACAGCACAATTATTAGCACAAGGACTTATGGCGATCGCCTCAACACAATTGAGAATGTCCGGCAAACAAATGTGACTGTATGTTCCGGCGGTATTCTTGGTTTAGGCGAAACTGTGGATGACCGCATTGCCATGTTGCAAACTCTAGCAAACTTACACCCCCACCCAGAGTCCGTACCAATTAATATTCTTTCCCAAGTACCAGGCACACCCTTAGAAAATCAGCCTGATGTCCCGATTTGGGATGTTGTGCGGATGATTGCCACAGCCAGAATTGTCATGCCAGGTTCCGATGTGCGTCTCAGCGCTGGTAGGGCGAGACTTTCTCAAGTCGAACAAGCTTTTTGCTTTATGGCAGGAGCCAATTCTATCTTTTCCAGCGACGACAACAAAATGTTGACGGTGACAACTCCCTGTCCAGATTATGATAGCGATCGCCAAATGCTGAATTTACTCGGTTTAGGAATGCGTCCGCCTTCCCAAAGACAAGAGAAAGCCGCAACTCCAGCAGTTGTCGGATAAATAATCTTGTATGATGGGCCTCTCGCCCATCCCTAAACCAAGGGCAGGCTTTCCAGCCCGCCCCACAAGAAAGAATCTAAATTAAATTATCTTGGCAGTCCGCAGACCGAAAAACAAACCAAGAGCTATACCAAAGAATAAACCCAAGAACCCGATGTAAGCTACAATTGCAAACATTTACTTTTCTCCACAATACTTCCTAAATCTATTCAATCATTAGTTATTGGTCATTGGACATTAGTCATTAGTCATTTTCCTTGTCTTTCCATCTCCCCGCCTCCCCCCTCTCCCCAGATTGCGATAGAATACAGCCCACGAGCGCTTGTTTGGGATTGGGCAATGACTTCTGTAATTAATGTAAATTTACCTGAGCAGTCTTATGAGATTGCGATACCTTCGGTGAGCCACGCTAACGCACCTTCAAATTTGGATCAACTCGGTCAACACATGGCCAATTTGAAGCTGGGCAAGAAAGTACTGCTGGTTTCTAATCCGACGATTTTTAAGCATTTTGGCGAAAGAGCCATTGCATCGCTGACATCTGCTGGGTTTGATGTTGCTAGCTGCACCCTACCACCTGGGGAACGCTATAAAACCCTCAACTCTATCCAAAAACTCTACGATGTTGCCTTAGAAAACCGCCTAGAACGTTCTTCGACTATGGTGGCTTTGGGGGGAGGCGTGATTGGTGATATGACCGGTTTTGCCGCTGCAACCTGGCTGCGGGGCATTAATGTCGTGCAAGTGCCTACTTCTCTATTGGCAATGGTAGATTCGGCAATTGGTGGCAAAACTGGCGTCAATCATCCCCACGGGAAAAACTTAATTGGGGCATTTCATCAACCACGCTTGGTTTTGATTGACCCAGAAGTCTTGAAAACTCTTCCGATGCGCGAGTTTCGGGCAGGGATGGCAGAAGTTATAAAGTATGGTGTGATTTGGGATGCCGAATTATTTGCCCAGTTGGAAGCAAGTAAACGCCTCGACCAACTCCGCTGTGTTAAACCTGAATTGATAAAGACCATATTAATCAGTTCTTGTCAAGCTAAAGCTGATGTTGTTAGCAAAGATGAAAAAGAAGGTGGATTAAGGGCGATTCTCAACTATGGACATACCATCGGTCATGCAGTGGAAAGTTTGACTGGTTATCGGTTAGTGAATCACGGTGAAGCAGTGGCGATCGGTATGGTAGCGGCTGGACAAATTGCTGTGGAACTGGGAATGTGGAAAAAGGAAGACACTGAACGTCAAAATGCTTTAATTCAAAAAGCAGGTTTACCGACTCAGTTACCAGCTGGGGTAGATATTGAAGCAATTATTGAAGCCTTGCAATTAGATAAAAAAGTCAAAGATGGGAAAGTGCGGTTTATTTTGCCAACACAAATTGGTATAGTGACAATTACTGATGAAGTACCATCAGATGTTATTCGCCAAGTCCTGCGGGGGATGTGATCAAAGAAGCAAGGGAACAAAGGGGCACAGAGGGGTTGGCTGGTGTTATCGCAGAAATCAGAGGCTAGTGGTAACCCACATTGCCCACGTAATAGTGCCACAATCGGTAATTACTGAAAATTAACGAATAAAAGTCCTTAAGTCGCTACGGCGATCGCAATTGTAATAACAGTTACCTTTGATTTTAGAATTTAATATCTTTTGGATATTTATTTAATTGATTTATAGTTTTATCTGCTTTTGTGAAATTTTCATTGGACATGTTTAGCGACCCTAGCTTGTGCCATCTTTCTCTGACATCTCCAAGAAGTTTTTTGTTTTCTTCTTGAGATTGCTCGTCATAGTGAAATTCAATTATCTCTTCAACATAATGTCTAAGGCTTTCAAACTCATCAGACTTAACCCTGAACTTATCTGAAATTTATGACGGGTTAAGGAAGATTTGAAGCCCAGATAAAATCGCTACGATCATTGCACCAATAGGGACAATTATTTTTATAGAGTTCTGGCTCAAAATCGGAATATTTGGTATAGCACTTAATGTTGCGGCTAATATAGTATTAATTTTTGCATTACCCTTTGGGAAGCTGTCCTCACCGCATCTAGGTTTCTCAACGCAACCTCCTATTCTCGCAACTAATATTTTATCTATCTCATTACCAATTCTTAAATATCACGCTTTATTCTAAATTGTGTTGTTCATTTTAGAGTGACTCAAATGATATTTAGAAGAATTTTTCTGGTTGCTATTGGAATAATTTTAGCAATAGTAGTTGGCAGTTTGACACAGTTAAAAACAATTGCCCAATCTCTCACAGATTTAGATTTAGCTGCTTATTATGCTCCAATTCACTATCAAGACACAGACAGCACTAAGTATAGTGGAGACTATATCACGCGGTTTGATTACGATAATGATTGGCGGGGAACAAATAACTGGGACAACCTTTTTCAATTTGCTTTGAATGCTCATGGTTACTATTCTGTAGTTGAAACTTGCACTCATTGGTTCATCACCTATTCCTTTTTCCATCCTCAAGATTGGACTGATATCCCCTTCGACCAAGAACATGAAAATGATTTAGAAGGCTTGCTGACAATTGTTCGTAAGGATGGTTCAAATTTTGGCAAACTCGAAGGTATCGTAACTGTATTTCATCGAGATTTTTACTCGTATACACCAGTTGGTAGTCCCTTAAGCAATGGTACAGAAAATATTGATGGAACATTGACTACAAGCAGCTATAGTGGTTCCCAACATCCCTTGACCTCTCAAGAAGCTAAAGGTCATGGTTTAAAAGCTTGGCCTAATGCTGGAGATTTTCAAGGAGCTAGTAATGAAGATGGAATTATTTACTATCCTTCTAAAACTATCACCGAAGTTCCTGCTTCTGGAAACGATCGCAATGTGCAATACTTATTGTTGAATGTATTTGCCTCAAATGGAATGTGGCAACATCAATTAAATGAAGCTGCATTGCCAAGTTCTTCCTCTTTAACTTTCGCTAGTTGGGGAACTTTTAAAGGAGATTCTAGTGCTGGATGTGGTGCTGGTGCACCAACTTGTAGTACAGATTCTGCCAATGCGCCTTGGGGCTGGGATGACTCCAATGATGGTGGAGTATACAAAGGTGAAATGGCTTTAGATCCCGCTCATTTGACTGATGTTTATTTTGATGGTCTGGCTAATTTTGATACAACCTATACCCGTAACCAATTTATCCAAGATTTGAGAGATAGGGGATATAATTCAGCAAATCTTCCTCAAGGCTGGCCTAGCCAAATCAATCTGAATTCTCTTATTGGTAAACTAAAAAACCAATGCTTCTAAGTATTTAAAAAGGCAATAGGCAATAGGCAATAGGCAATAGGCAATAAATTTTGTTTACGACTCATTTATGATTGCTATAGCAGTAATTTCATCTAGGCTTGGGAATTAAGTCACAATAATAATAGGCAATCAGAGAGGATAGTACTATGCTTCCTGTAACTCAAATTATTCGCAATTTCTTCCTTCGTTTGGAAGGTTTTTTGTCTGTTGTTTTCAAACCTTTGTTGAATTTTGTCAGAAATTTGTTTGGCTTTTTTACCAGGGTGTTCGGATTTACTAGCTCTAATTATTTCTTGGAATCCGATGGGGCGCAAGATATAAATAAAGAGCCGATTCCAACGGCTGAGAATACCACTCCCGAAACTCCCGCCACTACCCGCCGTCGTCCCAATACCAAAAAAATTGATGATTACTATATCAATATGGTGCGTGACGTGAAAAACAACTAATCCGTTGTAGGGGCGTGTAGCTCTACGCCCCTACAAATCTATCTTTATCAGATATTTCGTGAAATCATATCAGTTACAAACTACTGTCATGATTGATAGAATTTCTACGTAAAAAAACATTTAACTTTTCTTCTGGGGTGGGCGTCTCGCCCGCCCGTAAGCAAAGGTGGACTTTCTACTTCACCCCACAAATAGTAGTAATTTATTTCTTAGTAATCCCTATATCAAATTGCTATATGCTTTCATTAAATCAACTCTAAATCAGTAAAAAAACGTGAATCTCCCATTAATTACTCGCGCTCAAGAACACAATGAGAAAATAGCGATTATCGTTCCAGCAGGCTGCGCCAACGCTACAACTCAAGGAATATTTACTTATCGGGATTTACTTCACACCTCCAGTCAAATTGCTACCAGTCTTCTTGAGAATGCAGATGATTTGCATGAGGAGCGAGTTGCTTTTCTCATCCCGCCTGGATTTGAGTATGTAGCCACTCAGTGGGGGATTTGGCGTGCTGGTGGAATAGCAGTACCTTTGTGTATTTCCCACCCACGCCCAGAATTAGAGTATACGATCGCAAATTCCAGAGCATCGATTCTTATTGCCCATCCTGATTTTGAGGATACACTGCAAGCGATCGCCAAAGCACAAAATTTGCGATTTATCCTTACCTCAGAAACCCTCCCATCTAATGTTGCTAACCTCCCAGAAATAGATATCACTAGACGCGCCTTAATTCTCTACACCAGCGGTACAACAGGTAAACCGAAGGGTGTCGTTACAACCCATGAAAATATTCAAGCGCAAGTTACTAGCTTAGTTACAGCTTGGGAATGGACATCAAGCGATCGCATTTTACATGTGCTGCCTTTACATCATATTCATGGAATTGTCAATATATTAACTTGTGCTTTATGGGCTGGGGCAGAGTGTCACATGTTGAGCAAGTTTGACGCCCAAGTTGTGTGGAGTCGAATTTGCGACGGTGACTTAACTTTATTTATGGCAGTACCGACAATATATGTAAAGCTGATTGCTGCTTGGGAAAATGCAGAGAGCGGACGTCAGAAAAACATGTCAGCAGGCTGTAAGAAAATGCGCCTCATGGTTTCAGGCTCAGCAGCCTTGCCAGTTCAAGTTTTAGAAAAGTGGCAAACCATCAGCGGACATTTTCTACTGGAGCGCTATGGGATGACGGAAATTGGCATGGCGCTATCGAATTCTTTACATGGTGAACGCTTATCAGGATATGTGGGAAAGCCGTTACCTCAAGTGGAAGTGAGATTAGTCGATGAAAGTGGAGAGTTAGTTCCACTAGGAACACCAGGAGAAATCCAAGTCAAAGGCCCGACAGTGTTTTTGGAATATTGGCAAAACCCCCAAGCAACCGCCAAAGCCTTCCAAGATGGTTGGTTTCGTACTGGAGATCTGGCTGTAGTTGAGAATGGCAACTATCGCATTTTGGGACGGATGAGTGTAGATATCATCAAAACCGGAGGTTATAAAGTCTCAGCTTTGGAAATTGAAGAAGTGTTAAGAACCCATCCAGATATTCAAGAATGTGCAGTGGTTGGGGTTGCAGATATAGAGTGGGGTGAGCGAGTTTGTGCGGCGTTAGTATTGCAAGGATCGCAAACTTTGAAATTAGAATCCCTGAGGAGTTGGGCAAAAGAGCAATTGGCTGTCTATAAAGTGCCAACTCAAATTTTAATAGTTGAAGAATTACCGCGCAACGCGATGGGAAAAGTGACTAAACCGAAGGTGGTGGAGTTATTTCGGTCATTTTTAGCGTAAATGCTGAGCTAGACCTCAAGTTTTAAAATTAGTATGAAAATTGTTCAAGAAGTTTCTTTGATCAGTGTTGGGAATTTTGAAGAATCAAACGATTGGTCTATCATTCGGGCTGAAATTCGTGATGCTATTTCTTTAATCGTTCATCCTCCCGGTACATCTAGTTTTACCATCAATCCATCAAAGCACGGTAATGGCGTCAAGCCAATTAAAGATGCTTGTATGATTGCGTTGAGGGATAAATTTGGATGGAGTCTGGAAACTTCGATTACCTATGCAACACGATCGCCAGGAAAGGTTGACGCAACAAAAGTAATTGACAACTATCTTTTTGCACTTGAGTGGGAAACGGGCAATATATCTTCAAGCCATCGAGCAGTCAATAAACTCAGTCTTGGATTACTACGTGGTGTCTTTCTAGGCGCTGTCTTGGTACTCCCAAGTAGAAAACTCTATCCTTATCTAACCGATCGGATTGGCAACTATGAAGAGCTAGAGCCATACTTTGATATTTGGCGGGCAATCCGCATTGAAGAGGGCTTTCTAGCAATCTTCGTAATTGAACACGATCGCCTAGATGAAAACGTACCAAAGATTACCAAAGGAACAGATGGTCGTGCATTAGTCTAAATTTTCCTGCATGGAAGCTATGTCGAGTAAGGAATGGGCAGTTGTAATGCAGTTGTTTTCGATTGTTTCAATTTCTTGCTTCCCCTTGCCGATTCCCATTGCTCTACAATTCCATCAGCCAAATCAGTCAAGCGTTCTACTGCTGGTTCTGTATCTCCAATTTCTGAACCAATCCAGTAACGGTGTAGTTTTTCTGCTGCGTAAAAGGAAGTACCAGAACCTCCAAAAGGATCAACCACAATCTGCCCTGGATGAGATGCCATTGCAATAATCCGCTCCAGCATAATGGGAGCTAGTTCATTGGGGACTCGTTTTTTGTGCCGACGATGCCGAACGGGTGGAATATCAGTCCACATTTCCTCAGTTAACGTCCATGAAACTTCACTATTGGAAGCTTCTGGGGCATCCTCCCACACATCTTCTGGCATATCCCAAACATCCATTAAGTTAATGCCTTTTTCATTGAGGCTTTTTCGATGCCCACCATAGTCACGAATCTCTTTGCCACAGTGCCGACATAGTTGAATGGGTGTGTAGACTTTGTTAAAGACGGCTGGCTCTCCTTTTGTATAATAGATCAGTCCGTAGTGAGCCGGAGACATCTTTTTACCTCTAGGAAAAGCCTTCGGCATTCTACAAGCAATCCAATGCCGAAACCACATTCCTTTCCGATTGAGGTATGCGCCGTACTCTATACACCATTTCGGCAGATTGAAGATAAATAAGCTACCACCTGGCTTAAGTACGCGAATACTTTCATCAAGCCACTGTTGCGACCAGCTTAAATAGTGATCTGTTTCCATCTGATCGCTTATACCTTCACCATATTCTTTACCGAGATTAAAAGGTGGGTCGGCAAATACCAGATCCACAAACTCATCAGGCAAAGCTGACAGAAGTTTAAGGCAGTCCCCTTGGTAGAGTATGCCATGCTCACTCATGTAAACCTGTTGCAGTCCTTGTTGAATTGCAACATCAGGTGCGATCGCTTGAAATGGGAGCATTGACTTAACCTCTAGTACCTTAATATAGCTTGAGTCTAGATTTTCTATTGACGTTTGTCAATAGACTTTGTTTGAGAGGTTGTACTACGCGGCTGATAGGGTTTTCCAGTAGGTTGATTCTTATACCTCTCTACCTCAGCAGCTTCTATGTAATAGTAACGGCCAAGTTTGCGAGCTATAATTTGATCATTTTTAATTAGGTCGTGAATTCGCTGACGAGTTACATCAAGTAATTTGGCAGTTTGAGCTACAGAAAGTAATTCAGGGTTATCATTCGATCCGGAGTCTGTCATACGATGAGAGTGCTGTAATCATCAAAGCGAATCTTTTTCGGCGTTGCATATTCAAGGGTAACGAAAATTTTGTCACAGAGACACCAAAAAGTGCCAGCCAACCCCCATTATTTATATTTATTGAAGGATATTGAAGGGCTTAATTGGTCAAATAGCGATCGCTTTTCTTTAACTAGTTCCTCACGCCTTTGAAGTATCCTTCGGTATTTTGGTTGGACACCAAAAGAGGTTGTTGCAGAGATATAGTATAGAATTAGTTTCACAGAAGCTAGTAGATATGACTTTGGCATCAAATGGACAAACAGCCATCATCCGCACAGAGCGCGGACTGACGATCGCAGGAACACGCATCACCCTTTACGACGTAATGGACTATGTGAGTGCCCAGTACCCTGCCAAGTTTATTGGCTCCCTATTTGACCTGACCGAAGAACAAATCGATGCTGCCCTCTCTTACATAGACGGACATCGGGCGGAAGTTGAAGCTGAGTACCAAGTTGTTCTAAAGGAAGCTAAGGAACTTCGGCAATACTATGAAGAACAAAATCGTGAGCGCGTTGCCCGAATTGGAACTCTCCCACCACCACCTGGTCTGGAAGCCGCCTGTGAAAAACTTCAGGCATCGAAGGCACGGCATCAGTCTCAGCCATGATTTTTTTAGTGGATCATAACCTCAAGGGACATACACGAATCCTTCTTGGGAGTATTGCAAGCCTTGGTTGGCTTGATTCTGTGCCGATTCGTTTTGTTACGTTTGAAACGATGGGATTGTCAATTGATAGCAGCGATAGAGTAGTCTGGAGGCTGGCTCAGGAAAATCAAATGATTTTGCTCACAGCTAATCGAAGCATGAAAGGTGAAGACTCGCTTGAACAAGTCATGCGTGAAGAAAACACTCAGACCTCATTACCCGTAGTGACAATTGGCAATCCCAATAAGTGTTAACTGACTCCAGTTATCGAGAACGTTGCGTCGATCGCCTTGTTGAAATTGTCGTTTACATTAACAACTAGATAGGCGCAAGAAGGGTTTTCATCTCGTAAGGTCTAGAGTATTGAACGATCGCCCCTACCTTTTTACCTCATATCAAGTTCGGATAATCACTTATTATTAAAATTTCTCCGCGTCCCCGCGTCAGTCCTAATGATAAGCCTTCACCGGAACATGATATCATCCCTTCAGAGGATTCGGCGGGCACCAAAAAAGATTTTTGCTGGATACACCAAGGGATTCCAAAATTCCCCGCATCACTTGTGTGCAGTACATCCAGTGACCTAAATCGTCATACATGCGATCGGGATTAAAATCTGCGTTGTAATGCAGGACATTGGGAAGGTCTAAAAATTCATTACTAGATTGGGGAGAAAGCAGGAGCAGGTGAAATGGCTTTCCCTGGCATTGTTTTTGCAGCTTGTTGACTAAATCCATCGCACCAGAGCGATCGGCAATGCCTGTACGGACAAAAAGCGCTTTATCGCAGTTTTCCAGGGTGTACCAAAACCTTTCTGAGCGTGCGCTGTAGCGAACCTGCATTCTTTCGTGGACGGGAGACATATCATTAATAGGGTCGTCTGTATCCTCAACTTCATGGGCAAAGGATAAACCCGTCCATCTACTGTGGTAGATTCTGCCTGCATCTGCACTGTAATGCAAAAAGGCGGGGTTCCACATATCATAAAAACGGTTTTCGATGATATCGGCGATGTCTGCAATCTTGGTAGTACGTGTTAAATCAAAGGGAAAGGCAGGACCGTCGTACTCCATTTTATATAGCATCATCCTGACAGCACAGCGATCGCCTAGTGGCAGAATTGCAACTCGACTAATATCTGATAATTTACATTTATATTGAAACAGCACCGCTGACTTTGGTGGTGCTTTCACTCTACTTTCCAGCCCTTTGTTACCAATCATCATGGTACGGAACGGGATATCAGGATGCAGCGGATCTTCATAGACACCCGAAGGCACGGCTTTGAGTGCTACCCGAATCTCCTTCCACATGGGATGGATGTTGTACTCGTTGTCTGATTCGTTAATCACCCAGATCTGGCGGTTGTCGGCTTGTAAAATCCCCAGATGCCCGTCATAGAATAAAAGTTTTGAGTTACTGGGCGAAAAAAGATTGAAGGCGGCGCTGTATTCTAAATCTGCACCAGGGGGGATGTCTACTGTGGTGGCGATCGCTCTATCTTCTTGGACGGCAAAGAATGGCAGTGTCCCAACCTGAGCAGACTTGGCAATGTAAATACCTGGAATCAATCCTGCCTTGTTTTTCAGTGCAGTTTGGAGTCCCTGCCAATAGGGAGCTATGGTGTAGGTGTATTGTGATGGATTGACTATCCGCAAACGCTTCTCTTCAATACAGCTAGAGATATAAAAGCCAGCATTGTCAAGGTAGACGATAACTTCATTTGGCTGCTGGAAACGTTGTTTTTCTGTTGCTAATTCCCTTTTATTGATCGCAAACAAATCCAGATTAATAGCCTCATACATCAGCTGATGTCCGACGGTGTTCGGGTGAGCCGGATCGAAGGATATCCTGTCTTTCCAGCGTCCCTGACCATTATCCAATGCTGCCAACCAATCGAGTACAGGAACGCCCCAATTCACCATCCGGTTGTGTGTGTCCTGTAAGAGCCAGTGATGTTCCAAGGAGTAATCGTTATTAGGATAGACTCCGCCGAGAATCGGACGTGCGCCGATGTCCCGCGTCATTTTCACGAGCTGCTGTAAACCACTTTCAAACCGCCGCTGGATTGCCCGTCGTTCGTGGGGGAGACAGTAGGCTAACCCTTCGTTACCCAAAGACAGGGCAATAATCACAATATCCGGTTTTTCTGGTGTGACGATTGAGGTAAACCGATTGATTGTTCTGGTGACATTCGCCCCGACTTCAGACACGTTTATGAGTTCATGTCCATATTTTTCCTGCAAAGCCTGTGCTAATAGCCAAGTCCAACCTCTTAAGAGCCAAGCTTTATGACCTAAGGCAACAGAACTGCCGATGACCGCGATTTTCAGCTTCTCAGACTCTTCGTTTTTGGGCATCCTCACAGCAGGTTCTTCAGTGAAATATCCGAAGGGATAAGGCTGTAAATAACCGAATGCGCCATCATCCACAACAATTGTTTTCGACTGATCTTCAGGGTCAATTGGTAGCCAGCGATTGGGGCCGAAAGCTTCCCAACGGACGCTGCCGTTGGAGTCTATACGGATGTATTTATATTCAACTGTCTGATCGCCTGACTCCAAAAAATTGATTTCTGTATCTGTCCACCATAAAGGATAGCGATCGGGACTTGTACGCAGATGGAGACATTTTTTGATATCCCACAGCCCCAACTTTGCAGTAGAACCTACAATACCGATAAATTCACCAGTTTGGGTAGATGCACTGATCTGGAATCGATACATAAGTTTTTCCCTGATTTAAATATTACGAAACCAGATCGAAAGTGAATACCGAAAGCTATTTGACAATATCATATAGAAATCTTAAGAGCAATTCTGAATTCCAAAATTCAGAGTTACTATGCCCTGACAGCCTTGTTAATATATATAATATATTCGATAGGAATGTTTAGGATAGATTGACGATTTTAACAGATTTTTAGATATTATAATTACCCTTTTGTCGATGATAACAACCACAAATCATATTTGTTTAATTAAAAGTAAAGCTATCTTTAATGAAAGGTAAAATTTGGTTTATCCATCATATTCATTATCTTTGTAAATCAAGCTTTGCTAACAACTCTTCACAGGATAAATTAGGTAATTTTAGTAAAACTCTAGTAAAGTCATCTTGTCATAGCTGTTTATCCGGAAATTCAGACTGAAAAGCGCTATTATACATAGGTTTGAAAAGTTGGTACTCTATTATACGTAAATTGATTGTAAGTAACGAAAAATCAACCATTTCCAACTCTTATTTTCGTTTTAGCCTTGATTTCGGTTCGACCTACCGTTCGCAACGAGAGCGCGAACGGAACACTTGAAAGGTTTTTTATCATGGACAAAGCATTTGAACAAACATCTTCGGTGATGCTGCGTGCTGGACGGGCTGACGACGCGCTCCCCTGTGGCATCATTCTGTATGTAGGGTTCCGTGCCATTGCCGAACAGCATGGCTTAGTACCCGACTTTCCTTCTGCGGAGTTTGGGGTGGGTATGTTGACCGAAATTTTAGCAGACCCGGCGGTTTATTCGGTCGTGGCCGAGTCATCTGATGGGCGCGTCATCGGCAGCAACTTTTTGTGGGAAGGTGACACTATCGCCGGGGTCGGTCCGACTACGGTAGACCCCGCCGCACAAAATAGGTCGGTTGGTCGCCGCCTAATGGAACATGTTTTACAGCGGGCACACGAAAAACAGTACGCCGGTGTGCGGCTCGTTCAAGCCGCGCATAACAGCCGCTCGCTTTCCCTGTATACAAAACTTGGCTTCGATGTGCGTGAGCCACTGGCGAACCTTCAAGGAGAACCGCTGGGCTTGACGATACCCGGCCGCACCGTTCGTCTGGTAACTGAGGCCGACCTTGCTGCGTGTAATCAACTGTGCTATCGCATTCATGGTCATCACAGGACGGGCGAACTAAAAGCAGCTGTCGGGCGGGGCACTGCAATGCTTATCGAGTGTAATGGGCGCGTATCGGGCTATGCTAGCGAAGTTGGCTTCTTCGGCCACGCTGTTGGCGAGAACAATGAGGACTTAAAGGCGCTTATAGGGGCGGCTCCAGCGTCCGCTGAGTTTGGCTTCTATGTTCCAATGCGTAACGCCGAGCTGTTGCGTTGGTGTTTGAACCATAGCCTGCGTGTCACCCAGACTGCAACATTAATGAGCCTCGGACTATATAACGAACCGGCAGGAGCTTTTCTACCATCCGCCCTCTATTAATAAGCTGATGCGCTTTTAAATTGCATAGTTCAACTCGCTAGAAAGATTCAAAGACAACGGGACGCGGGGATACGGAGATGCAATTTGAATGGCGATTAGCTTAGCAGCATCAACCCCGCCGCAAAACTTAAAATAATATCAGTTCGGGATTTTTCCCTGACTGCTGCGGGTTTGCAAGTTTTTTTGCAGACACAGATGGACGGATGGGGCAGTGATGTACAGGTTGTCCAAAATTTTTTAAATTGCTTATTGTCTCATGCTTTCCGGAAATTAGGAGGTAATGTCAGAAAAACTAAATAAAATGACTCACTGAGTAACCAGGTCATGATCCACCACATAATTGGTAAATTATTACAAGGGCGTTACCAAATTGTCCAAAGTCTGGGTGCAGGGGTGTTTGGACAAACATACATTGCCCTAGATGTAGATTACCCAGACAATGCTAAATGCGTAGTTAAACAGATCAAAGCTAGCAGTTTTGAATCTAACTACTTGGACACACTGAGGCTACTGTTTTTAACTGAAACTGAAACTCTCAAGCTTCTAGGAAGCCATCAGCAAATTCCTGAATTCATCGCCTGCTTTGAAGAAAACAAGCGATTTTATTTAGTGCAAGAGTATATTGAAGGACATGCGCTAACTGCGGAATTGCCCATTAATCAAGAGTGGGGGTCTCTGTGGAGTGAAAGCGAAGTTGTAAAATTTTTATTGGATGTCTTGGGTATTCTGGAATTTGTTCACTCTCAAGGTGTTATCCATTGCGATATCAAACCAGAAAACTTAATTAGACGTACTGTCGATGGCAAGTTAGTTTTAATTGATTTTGGCTCAATCCAGTCTATTGATTTTGGTATAGGTGCAGAATTGCCTATTCATAGAATTCCTGTGACTTCGTTGGGGTACATACCACCAGAACAATTTATTGGCGAAACACAGCCCAACAGCGATATTTATGCTTTGGGAATGATTGCTATCCAGGCTTTAACAGGGCTAGAGCCACTACAATTAAAGGCCGATCCTTATACCAATGAGATTATTTGGCGTTCTCCAAATACGCCAGTTAATGATTATTTAGCTGCTGTTCTCAGCCAAATGATCCGCTACGATTACCAAGACCGCTTTCAGTCTGCGGATGAAGTTCTGCGGGTTCTCAAACAAATGATCTGGGAACCTCAGCCAGCAGATGATCAATTTTCTTTAGAAACAAACATTGAAGATGATTCTCAGAATTCTGCTTCTGGAAAATTATTGCCGCTATTCACAGGAATGAAAGTAGGGTTAGCGGCTAATTCTTTATTGATGGGGGTTGGTGTATATTCTTTAGTTAATACTTCACCTGCCTATTCAGAAACAGAGGCTTTATATCAAGCAAAAAAAGAATATCAAGCAGGGGATTTAGAAGAAGCGATCGCACTGGTTAAATCAATTCCCTCCCACAGCAATATTTATCCAGAAGCTCAAGCCACAATCGAAGAATGGCAAGGTCAATGGCAAGTAGCTGCACAACAATACCAAATAGCTTTAACAGCTTTTTATGAAAGTAGATGGTCAGATGTGGTAGATGCGGCTCATCAAGTTCCAGATATTTTATATTGGCGTTCTAAAACAGATAAATTAGTTCAAAAAGCATACATCAATATTGAAGCAAAAACTCAAGATTTATTAGCTAAAGCTTACGAAAGCGCCAGTATAAAAGATTTTTCTACAGCATTACAATATTTACGTCAAATTCCTAAAGAAAGTTCTGCTGGTGCTATAGTTCAAGACAAATTAGCTGAATACAATCGCAAACGGCAAATCAGAGCAGCTTATTTTTTGAATAAAGCTTATCATCAAGCATCTATTGGTAATTTTGATAGCGCTGTAAAGTTACTAAAAAATATTCCCAATGATACTTTAGTTTATGCTGAAGCTCAAGCGAAATTGAATGAATATACTCATAAAAAGTTAGCTTCTACAAAAAGAACAAATCTATCCCTCTCTAGAAATTCAGCTACTAAGATTGAATATTTTCAGTTAAAAAATCAACTGCAAGAGTTAAATATTCGGTAGTTAGAGTTACAATACTGCTCGCTTTGTGCATTTTTAACTCGGCATTGGATTTGGGGAAAAGGTTAATGGTTCGACAAGCTCACCAACCGGGTAAAGGTTAAAGGTTTTTTCTTTCCCCCTTTCCCCTTCTCCTTTTCCCCTTAACCGACAAGTATTGGTTAGAGTTATTTAATCAAAAAAATCGGCGGGAATTACAGCAAATTGCAAAGGAGTGAGGTAAAGATAATCGTAGGGGCACAACATGTTGTGCCCCTACCCGTGTGCTTCATTTACCTGAAACACCCTGTCTTTATATATGCCAACCTCGCTGGGTTATTCCTAACTAAGGTCTTGTCTGTGGTGGATTGGTGGAATTAGGAGTAGGGAGAATTGGTACAATTACAGGCTTTGATTTTTGGCTTTGCAGTTGAATTTGGGCTTGGTCGCGGGCGTTTATTGCTTGGTGGTAATCAGGCTTATATTTTATTGCTCGGTTGTAAGAAGCGATCGCATCTTGATAGCGTTGCAAATTTAATAGAGCATTGCCTTTACTATACGAGCTTTCGTAATGGTCTGGTTTATAACGAAGTGCTCTATCATAAGATGCGATCGCGTCCTCGTATTTTTGCAAAATATATTGTGAATTCCCCAAATTGTACCAAAGTTGATAATCGTTTTTCTTAAAATTCGCTGCTTTATTATAAGATTCTATGGCAGCTTCATAGCGTTGGGTTTGATGCATTGACCAGCCCATATTATACCATGCTTGATAGTTGCCGGGATTATATTTTATTACTTGATTAAAAGATTCAATTGCTTCAGGGTAACGTTGTAAATTCATGAGGATATTACCTCTAGACAACCAAGCTTGATAAAAATTCGGCTTGTATTTTACTGCTTTATCATAAGCTGTAAACGCATCTCGATAGCGCTGTAAATTGACTAGAGCATTACCCCAATTGTACCAAGCTGACACATAATCTGGTTTGAATTCAACTGCCTTTTCATAAGCTGCGATCGCGTCACTATATCGTTTTATATTTTGTAAAGCTAATCCTTTTTTGTACCAAGCTTCAAAATCATCTGGTTTAAATTCCAGCGCTTTTTCATAAGATTCAATTGCTTGATCGTATTGCCCTAAATTACTTAAAGCTTCTCCTTTTGCATTCCAGACTTGGGAATTTTCATTATTTAATTCTAAGGCTTTGTTAAAAGAAGCGATCGCTTCTTGATATCGCTGTAAATTTCCCAAGACAAAACCTCGTCCAATCCAAGCTTCTAAATAATCTGGCTTGATTTGGATTGCTTTGTCATATGCTGCTAGAGCATCTTTATATTTTTTCAATTGCGAAAGGGTTTTGCCTTGACCATTCCATCCTTGAGCATAATCTGGTCTAATATTAACTGCTTTTTCATATACTGCTAATGCTTCTTGGTAACGTTGCAAATCAAAAAGTGTATTTCCTTGTTTAGATAATTCTATGGCATTATTTGAATTAACATGATTCAAAATTAATATTGATGCTACTCCAGTCACACCGAAAAAAAATATTCCTAATAGCAACTTACCTAATAAACCTTTTTTCCGTTGAGGATTTTTTATCTTATTTGGTGGTGTAATAGGAGTCAACGCTATTGTTTCAGCCGGGGGTTTTGTTAACTCTTGCAACGCTTTTAATGTCACCGTTGCCGAAGGGTAGCGTTGTCGAAAATCATAGCGCACCATTCTATCTAAAAATTGAGCAAATTCTGGTGTTACTGTGGTTTTATCCTGCCAAATAATTTCATTAGTATCGGGATCTTTGACTATTTCTTCAGGAGATAATCCAGTCAGAGCTTGAATAGCAATTATCCCTGTAGCATAGATATCACTGCTTAATTTGGGCGTACCATGAGCTTGTTCGCCAGGAATATATCCAGGTGTACCGATAGCAACAGTACATTGAGTTGAAGCTTGAGGAGTAATAATTTGAGTAGCAATTTGTTTAACTGCACCAAAATCAATTAAGATTAACTTGCCATCAGCAGCACGTCTGAGAATGTTTCGGGGATTGACATCACGGTGAATTACATTCTGTTGATGGACAAATTCTAAGATTGTCAAAATTTCTTCTAGAAATGAAATCACTTGGTCTTGACTCCAGGTTTTCCCTGATATTAATTCTTCACTCAGATCATGACCTTCGATCAATTCTTGTACGAGATAAAACTCGGTGTTTTCTTCAAAATAAGCTAAAAGTTGGGGAATGCGATCGTGAGTGCCTAATTTGTACAGAACTTGGGCTTCTGTATCAAATAAACGTCTCGCCGTTTCCAAAGTTACTGGGTCATTCGCTTGGGGCTTGAGTTTCTTGACCACACATTGAGGCGAACCAGGTAATTGAGTATCATAAGCAACAAAAGTTTCGCCAAAACCCCCACCTCCCAAGTTACTAATAATTTGGTATCTTCCAACAAGTGTGTTTCCCAACATCTCGTTTGCCTAGTATAAGTGCGATGCGATCTGATTTTGATTCTGCCACAGGTTAAGGGAAAGTGTGGAGAGATGCGGTTCGGCTCCGCTCACCGACCGGGAGATGAGGGAGATGAGGGAGACGCGGGGAATGACTAATGACCAATGACTAATGACAAATAACAAATGACTAATAACCATTGCAAAATCTATGATTCCTATTAGTGATAATCTTCGTTCTTGGAATAAGCCGATAATTAATTACTGGTTAATTGGCATTAATATTGCCGTATTTTTATGGGAGCTTAAACTAGATTTTACCGATGAATTAGGCTATTTTGTCAATAGTTGGGGGTTGATTCCTGCTCAGATTAGTGGGGCGATCGCAAATGCTATTTTTGTGAACTTTGCCGCTTGGGTAGTTGTAGTTTGGCGTATATTTTCGCTAATTTTTGGCATATTTTTGCATGGAAGTTTTAGTCAAATATTGGGAAATATGCTATTTTTATGGGTTTTTGGTAAGACTGTAGAAAATATTCTTGGACATAGACGCTATTTAGGATTTTACTTAGCGGCTGGCATTGTGGCAGGGGTGGCACAAATTTTAGCTCAACCAGATTTGAGGGTACCATTGATTGGTGCAAATGGGGCGATCGCAGCTGTTTTAGGAGCCTATATCACCAAGTTTCCCAAAACCAAAATTTACTCAGTTTTGCCGCTAATAATTTTGTATATCCCCATTGAACTCCCAGCGTATATATATATTTTTTGGTGGTTTGTTCAACAGCTATTTTATGGTATAGGTAGTTTAAATATTCCCCCCGTTGGTGTGAATCAATCTAGTGTTATTTACTGGGGTCAGGTTGTAGGATTGCTTTTTGGTGCGGGTTTCATGCGATTTAGGACGTTTGTCAGGTGACTCAATTTTAGATTTAGGATTTGAGATTTTAGATTGGCGAATTGAATAATTTATTTATTGGAGTTCTGTTATTCAATCCAAAATCCCAAATTTAAAATCTAAAGTTTCAGTATCTAGAGCTTGCTCATTCCACAAATTAAATATGATTCCTATATGTCTTTTGGCTGAAATTCCTCAGATACCTCGCTTCCCAAAAATCATATAATCACCAAACAGAATCATTGCTGTAGTAAAACTTTACAATTTTAAATTTTAAGTTGTTTCTGTGCCTTTTGATAGATTGTATTTTCTACCTGAAAAATCGATACTCATCACACTAGCGGATGCCTACTTTTCAAGTCGGTATTGTTTAGTTATGAACGGTATGGAAGATGCTAAATCTTAATATAATTCACGCAGAAAAAGTTCAAGCCGAAAGTCCTCCAGAAGAATCGAATCCAACTTTCAGTGCCAGATTACCGCTTTTAGTCGCAAATGAACAGTTTGGGTATGAGGAAGATGAGTCTTCAGTTTCTGAGTCTGATACTCCATTTTCCAAAGACACTCAAGTTTTGGTGGTGGACGATGAACCAGATATCCGTGATTTAGTAACCTTTATTCTGCAAGATTACGGTGTAGATGTAACGGCTGTCGCATCAGCACAAGAAGCATTACAAGCACTGTCTGAGTCGATACCGGATGTTTTGATCAGTGATATTGGAATGCCAAAGACAGATGGTTATATGCTGATGCGTGAAGTGAGAAAGCGATCGCCTCAACAAGGTGGACACGTACCAGCGATCGCTCTCACGGCTTATGCTGGGGAAATTAATCAGCAGCAAGCACTAGCGGCAGGATTTCAAATGCATATCGCCAAACCAATAGATCCAGATCAATTAGTAAAGGCGATCATTGGTTTGATGGCCCAAACCGATAGTAAATAGCCTTCTAAAAGACTGTCAATAGCTGTTAACTTTAAGTTATTTTTTATCTCAGTGCTATATATTTGATAGGAAAATTAACCTATGTAGGATTTACTTAAGTAAATCTACGTGAAATTTCTCCTCCAGAGAAATCCTCTACTTATTTTAAGTGTTTTTACAGAAGATATTATTTAGCAAAACCATAATTATTAAATAGTTAGATAAATAAGTTATTAATTTATTAATTATCTAACATTTTTTTAAATACCTTTTGATAAATTGAAAAACCAATGAATAATTGTCCTTGCTGTTCTCATCAGCTTCTGCGGCATATCCGGCGTCAGGAAATTTACTTTTTTTGTCGGACATGCTGGCTAGAAATGCCAGTTTTAAAACAAACACCTTATCCCAAAACTCAAGTCAATTTTATCGATAAAAATAAAGTTCTATATTAATAATATCTAGAACTTCTATTTGATTTTTGTAAAAGCTTCGTACCTAGATATTTAAATAACCAGGAGTTAGCCAACAATTGGATATAGTACTTGAATTTTGATGAAAGAATTTGAGTGCTTAAATTATTCGTCTTTCCAGGCTTTGGTGATTAGCTTAAGCGTAGTCTACCCTAGCATCGCGTATTTTTTTGCACAGTTATTAAAGCAGAGGCTTCGTTTATTCCTCATTCAGCCTTGGCATTTTTGCTACGAGAACGCATTCAAACAACAAAACAAGCTTTGAACCTTCCGCTTCTTCAATAAATTAACCCAAGCTGAACCAAGTTTAACGGTAGGATAAGTATAGACAGGATTTAAATTCTATCTACCGTTTTCATGGGAATGACTGAGCAACACGATCCTGACTCTCAACAATTAAGTGAACTCACCGATAGTGTAACCAACAAATCGGTGGATAATTCCTGGCAAAATCGCATTGCTGGTGTCTGGAACAAAGCAACAACAAGTTTGACGCAACTCTTACCCGTAGAACAACTGGCACACACTGTTGTTGAATGGTTTAGTGTCAGTGAGGGTCAGGTTGCAGAGATTTTAGAGAAAGTTCGAGCCGAACTGCCAACTACCCAAGCCCTGTTAGTTGGTAAACCCCAAGCCGGTAAAAGCTCAATTGTAAGGGGACTGACGGGAGTTTCTGCCGAAATTGTTGGTCAAGGATTTCGTCCCCACACCCAACACACCCAGCGGTATGCCTATCCTTCTAATGACCTGCCGTTACTGATTTTTACTGATACGGTAGGGTTAGGTGATGTAAATCAGGATACTCAAGCAATTATTCAAGAGTTACTTGGCGATTTGCAACAGAAGACTAGTTCCGCCAGAATCTTAGTTTTGACGGTCAAAATCAATGATTTTGCAACTGATACCCTACGGCAAATTGCTCAACAACTGCGCAAGCAGTATCCAGATATTCCTTGCTTGTTAGCGGTTACGTGCTTACACGAAGTTTATCCCCCCAATACTGTCGATCATCCTGCTTATCCACCAGACTTTGAGGAAGTCAACCGTGCGTTCACTGGGATACGAGAAGCTTTTGCCGGACTAAGCGATCGCTGTGTACTCATTGACTTTACTTTAGAAGAAGATGGCTACAACCCAGTATTTTACGGTTTGGAAGCCCTGAGAGATTCTCTTGCAGAACTACTCCCACAAGCAGAAGCCCAGGCGATTTATCAGCTATTGAATCGGGAAGAAGTCGGTAAGCAAATTGGCAACCTTTACCGTGATACAGCACGCCGTTACATTTTGCCTTTTGCGATTATGTCTGCAACCCTAGCTGCTGTGCCATTACCGTTTGCCACAATGCCGGTGCTAACCGCACTACAAGTTTCGATGGTGGGTCTTTTAGGAAAATTATATGGGCAAACACTAACGCCATCCCAAGCCGGGGGCGTTGTGAGTGCCATCGCCGGTGGTTTCCTGGCACAAGCCATCGGACGGGAATTAGTCAAATTTATACCAGTTTTTGGCAGTGCGATCGCTGCATCTTGGGCAACCGCCTACACCTGGGCATTAGGAGAAGCAGCCTGCGTTTACTTTGGTGATTTAATGGGAGGTAAAAAACCAGATCCCCAGAGAATTCAGTCAGTAATGCAAGAAGCTTTTCAGGCAGCACAAGAACGTTTTAAAGGTTAATTAACTAAGTTGAACTGGAATTTTAATAATAAACTCAGTTCCTTGACCAAAAATAGAGATGCATTGTAGTTGACCACGATGTTTTTCTACAATAATTTGATGACTAATAGATAACCCTAATCCAGTTCCTTTACCAACGGGTTTAGTAGTGAAAAATGGATCAAATAATCGCTTTTGTAAACTTTCTGGAATTCCGGAACCATTATCGGCAATGCGAATAATTACTTCTCTGTCGTCAATGAGTTCAGTACGAATACAAATTTGGGGCATTGGGGATAGGGTATGAGGCATTGGGCACTGAGCATGGGGAGGGGTGGGAAGCTTTTTTCTAATCTCTCCACACTCCCCACTTTCCTGAGTTCCCACTCCCCATTCCCCACTGCATATTTCCTCTTCTATAGCATCAATAGCATTTGCCAAAATATTCATAAATACCTGATTGAGTAGCCCAGGGTAACACTCAATTAGAGGAAGATTTGCGTATTCTTTAATCAGGTTGATGTTTTTACCGATTTGATGATTTTTGAGACGACTTTGTAAAATTAACAAAGTACTTTCAATACCTTCATGGATATCAACTAATTTTTTCTCAGATTCATCAAGGCGGGAAAAATTTCGCAATGAAAGAATGATTTCCTCGATTCTACTTGTACCCACCTTCATAGAATTGAGAAGATTCGGGAGATCTGTAGTTAAAAAATCGAGTTCAATTTGAGCGATCGCAGTTTTAATTTCCGCTTCTGGTTCAGGATAACATTGTTGGTACAATCTAATTAAACTCAGTAAATTCTGACTATACTCGATGGCGTGGACAAGATTACCAGCAATAAAGTTTACGGGGTTGTTAATTTCGTGAGCAATTCCAGCCACAAGTTGCCCCAAGGCAGCCATTTTTTCATTCTGAATTAATCTGGTATAATTTTCTTGCAGATCGCGAAAGCCTGCTTTAGCAACTCTCGATTGTTCTTCTACCTGCTGTAATTGAACTAGTGTTAAGACATGAATTTGAGAGTAGGCTAAAAGTAATTGATGGAAATCAATCAACGTATATTTTCCAGATATACTTTTAACTAAAATCGGCTCATAGGCAATTTCATGTGGTCGTTGCAAACTTACCTCAGTAGCTTTGACAATTGGCATATCCTCAGAAAGTACTAATATGTCTCTCTCAAAAAACTTGTAGAGAATTTTAATTGGTCTGAGAGAAAATAGTGACAAACTATAGGGATAGCTCATATGCTCAAAGAATTTCCGCCGTGAAATCATCCCCACATGTTCTTGATGATTATTAATAATAATTCCTGGTAGCAAAGGCTCTTGCTTAAAAAGCGTAGCTAAATCATTGCCTGGACACTCTACTTCGATGTAAACCTGCCAAAAGGGTAATTCTTGTAAAGTTGACTCTAATCGCAAGTTCGGCTGATTAGCATTTTTTATGCCACTTGTAGCCATCATACTCTCAATGCTCCACTGTTGAGGTAATATTTCTGGTAACATGCTGAACAACCATCTCGCTAATTTTAAACTTCATCAATTGTTACAAACTTATTTTTCCCAAATTGCTACCCAAAATTCACAAGTTAGATGCCGAAAAATCAGGTATGCCAAAGTAGGGATTACTGGTTTAAATGTATTATTTGTAACAATTTCTCAGCGTTGTATTTGCATGACAAGCAAAAAAACTTGAGCGTAAACGTAGCCCAACCCAGGCATCGCCCTTTACCTGTAACATCAAGTAAAGAAGCAGAGCATAACCAATCTATTAAAATTTTATTCATGGAGAGGAAAAATAAAAATGAAGCATGAATTACTCATACTTCATTTATCTCTTGTTTAAACTCAGTTAATAAACAACTATATTTTTTAGCTTCCCTAAAATCAGGTTAAATTTTAACCTTTTTCATGGAGGTTGCTTTTGTTTTTAATATCCAAGCAAGACCAGAAACCCACAGAATAGCACCTAAGGTTGTAGGCTCAGGTACTTTTTTATAAGAAACTTGACCAGAAAAAAGTTCAGTATTTGGAGAACTGCTAGAAAGAGCGGTAAAACTCTCCCCAACGATTTCATAAGTGATGAAGTTATCAGGATTGAGTTTATCGTTGAATGTATATTCTAATCCTACAGAATCTGTCTGTCCTATTGAATATACAATGGGAAAATCTGGATAGTTTAAATCGTCTTGTTCGGTGTAAATTGTCGATTCACCGTCAAATTGAAAAGAGAGTGACTTAGCGATCGCCTCTGGAATGCTATCATTACTAAAAGTTGAGTCATCAAAACTAAAAAAGCCTTGTCCTTTATTTATAGGACTATCAACGGTGAAAGCGTAATTAAGAATTGCCGCAGATGCAGACTTGATATCTATGGTAGCTAAACCTAGAGCAAGACTAGCAGCAAGCACTATTTGTGGAACCGATTTCATCTTTTTTCCCTCACGATAAACTTGTACAAGCAATCCAGACTATAAAATTTATAAATAAACTAACTCTGACTACCTAATTTTCTTGTGATTTGCAAAAGTTATTTCAGCAATTACAACAGTGATAATTTGGAATTAAATTATTATTTTGCAGTTATCAGTTTAAATAAAGTTTAATTTTAGGTAAAAATAATATTTAAATTGAACAAACATTAAATGTTATTACAAAAAATAAATATGTTTTTTATTAACCATTCGATAACTCAATCTTTACTTATTGCCAAAGAAAGATATGGTAGACACTTATCGTATAATACTTTTTAGGCTTGATGTTATTTAATATGGTAAACCGTCGCCAGTTTTTGCTACGTTCAGCTGTCACAGCAGGTGGAATTATTACCACAAATGTTGTATCAAAATCACAAGTTTTTGGGCAAGCACCCGCAATTATCACCTCTGACAAAATGCGTCCTGATATACCTTATGGTGTAGCTAGCGGAGATATATCCAACGATAGCATTGTGATTTGGAGTAAGAGCGATCGCTCTGCCAAAATGATCGTAGAATATTCTACCAGCGAATCTTTTAAAAATGTGCAGCGAGTTGTGGGGCCAAATGCTTTAAAAGATAGTGACTTCACAGCACGACTTTTTTTGAGGAATTTACCACCAGACCAACAAATATTTTATCGGGTGATTTTTCAAGATTTAAATTATAAAAATACCTATAGCGCAGCTGTTAAAGGCAGTTTTCGGACTCCCTCCAAATATGCGCGAGATATATTCTTTGTTTGGGGTGGTGACACCGCTGGTCAAGGATGGGGAATTAATCCTGATTTTGGTGGCATGAAAATTTATGAAACCATGCGCCAACTTAAGCCAGATTTTTTCATTCATTCTGGTGATAATATTTATGCTGATGGGCCGATTCAAGCAGAAGTTATCCTAGATGACGGCACAACTTGGAAAAATATTACTACACCAGAAAAATCCAAAGTTGCAGAAACATTGACAGAATATCGTGGCAATTACATCTACAATTTACTTGACGATAATATTAAACGTTTCAACGCTGAAGTTCCCATATTGGCACAGTGGGACGACCACGAAGTCACAAATAACTGGTATCCTGGAGAAGTTCTTTTAAGCGATAGTCGCTATACAGTTAAAGATGTTAACTTACTAGCCCAAAGGGGAAGGCAAGCGTTTTTAGAATATCTACCTATTGGGTATGAAACAAACAATCCAGATAAAACAAGAATTTATCGCTCCTTCAATTATGGCCCATTATTAGACATTTTCATGCTCGATGAACGCACTTACCGCGGGCCAAATACTCCTAATAATCAATCGCTACCAAGTAAAGAAACGGAATTTTTAAGCAGAACACAAATACAGTGGTTAAAAAGACAATTACTATCATCGAAAGCCACATGGAAAGTGATTGCTAGTGATATGCCTCTAGGACTGATAGTTAGAGACGGTAGCACAGATTTTGAAGCTTGGGCTAACGGAAACGGTCCAGCTTTAGGAAGAGAATTAGAACTTGCAGATTTACTACGATTTATCAAAAACAAAAATATCCAGAATGTTGTTTGGTTAACTGCTGATGTACATTATGCAGCAGCCCACTATTATGACCCTGCAAAAGCACAATTTACTGACTTTAAACCTTTTTGGGAATTCGTCGCCGGCCCTTTGAACTCTGGTACATTTGGCCCTAACGAATTGGAAAATACTTTTGGTCCACAATTGGTATTTCAAAGCCTTCCTCCAGGTACAAAAGCAAATCGACCTCCAAGTGAAGGTTTGCAATTCTTTGGAGGAGTTAAAATTAACGCAAATACAAAAGTGATGACAGTCACACTGCGTAACTTAGCAGGGGAAACAGTTTACAAAGTAGATTTGCCACCAGAAAAATAAATCTTCAGAAGAATTCAGGAGTGGAGCCAGATACGCTCTTTAATTCTGAGTTTTTCTTAATACATTATCAAAATTTGAGTGAAATATAGCCAGTTAGATAGAGTAATCAGCCAGTTTTTTACTCTATCTAATTGGCTTTACCATTTTTTGGTTTAGACGATGAATAAAGCTCTAGGTAGTTCGCCTAAATTAGAGATTGTTAATGTTAAGTAAGGGTGATAAAAGAAAAGTCAGCACTCGAAAACTTAGCTTGGTTAGACAAGCTTGTAAGATTAGTCAGATTAGCCAGAACGCTGATTGCTCCGCCGTCATCTAAATCATTAGAATACACTACTCTTGAAATGCCAAGTGTAGAGTTGTAATAAACAAATATTCCTTCATCCGATGTAATCGCATTATTATTAGCAATCGCTTTAGCAGCAGCGGCAGCATTTGGAAATGCATCGAGCAATACTAATACATTCGCATTACCAGATAGTTTAGAGCTAACCCCTTCCTTGTATTTGACCTGAACACCAAAATCAAGCCCAAGCTGCCCAGTTTCAAAGACGAAATTGTCAAAACCGATTTGGTAGTCGCTAATTTTATCTGGCTGATTCAACACACTAATACCGTTGGGACTTTTCACTGTATAACCATTAGCAAACGGGGAATCGTAGTAGCCGAAAGTATCTCTACCAAATCCGCCTGTGAGTACATCAACACCTCGACCACCATCTAAGAAATCGCTGCCGGCTCCACCTCTTAAAACGTCATTGCCGTTACCACCGTAAAGGTTATCGTTTCCATTTCTACCTTCAAGAGTATCATTACCTCCAAATCCATAGAGAAAGTCATTTCCTCCCTTGCCATCAATAAAGTCGTTGTAGTTTGTACCAAACGCGATATTGTTGCCGTCATTTCCAATAATCTTTGCCATACTTATCCTTGATAATTGCAAATTCATGTTGTGTGAACTGCATTTATCGTAGAGGTTTCACAAAAGATAAACATCTGAAAAACGTCTCGAATACCAGCACAACTAATTAGATAAATTCTTTTTGACCTTTGCTTTTTTCTAAGTAAATATCTCTATATCTTTAGTCGTGGGTTAAAACATTTGCCACAACGAAAGTTATAAACCTATGAATTGCTGTGGTGTTAAAGATACAGTTAAGAGTATTAATAAAAGAAAGCTTTGCATCCAGCTACTCCTATGAGTCTGTTACTTCCCATCCGCCCTAATCCTTTTCGCTTTTTGCTTTATACCGAATGGGTGATGCTCACTTGTTGCGGTTCACTCGCTGTAATTGAAGGTCTGGAAAATCGAAGTATACCAGTTCAACATGTGCTAATCTTGGTCTTGCTTGGTTTAATGGGTTTGAGATTACCAAGCGGTCATTTCTGGGTCAAAGTGTTCTATACTGCGATCGCCATGATTTTGATTTTTAGCGGCACAGTATTGGGATATCTCCATATATTACCCACGCTGTATTTAATTGTGCTGATTCGCAGCTGCTTTTTGTTTGCATCACGCGGGCGCTTAGTTGTGGCAGGTTTGTGCTTTATTCTATTTTTGGTGCATCAAGGACAATATCTGCAAACCGTTGTCCAGGTGGTGCCACCGGAACAACAACAGCGATTTTGGATGCATCAATTAGCTGAGATGCTGATGTTTGCATTAGGATTATTCTTGGTTTTGCAATTGGTAAATATATTGCTAGTGGAGCAAAAGACGCGCAAACAACTCACTGTTGCCCACGAGCAACTGCAACAGTATGCTTTGCAAATAGAAGACCTCGCAGCAGTGCAGGAACGTAACCGCATCGCCCGCGAGATTCACGATTCCTTAGGTCACGCGCTGACAGCTCTCAACGTGCAAATCCAAACGGCAATCAGACTTTGGTCTGTTAACCCTGTCTCAGCTGAGTCATTTTTGACCCAAGCTCAACGACTAGGAGAAATGGCCATGAAGGAGGTGCGCCAATCTGTTAGGGCATTGCGAGAAGATGTACGAGATGAGCGACCTTTAGAAGATGCGATCGCATCTTTGGTGGAAGATTTTCGTCAAGGCACTGGTTTGTCTCCCAGTACTAAAATCAACTTGGGAGTAATTGTACCATTGCCTGTGGTCAGAACCTTATACCGAATTGTTCAGGAAGCCTTGACTAATATTTGCAAATATGCACAAGCCACAGAAGTCAAAATTGAGATTGTTGCTACCGACAACAGGATAAACCTGCGAGTTGAGGATAACGGTAGGGGATTCGATCTCAACGAAAAAATTACTGGATTTGGAATCCAAGGAATGCAAGAACGAGTCGCTGCTTTAGAAGGTTACTTCCATCTAGAAACCCAGCCTGGTTGTGGTTGTAGGATAACAGTTGAACTGCCATTGCGATCGCCAGATAAATCAGTAAGTATTTAACGACACGTAGATATCTGAAAAATAATCAGAAATTCTACTCCTCGCGTTGGTAGATTAAATAGTTGTTACTTAAGTAAAGTTGCACTTGACATGATTCGTTTGTTACTAGTGGACGATCAAAGTCTAATCTGCCAAGGTCTGAAAGCCATGCTAACGCTGGAACCAGATTTGCAAGTGGTAGGAACTGCTGATAACGGTGAAACAGCCATTGAGCAGGTAGCTGCTTTACAACCGGATGTAGTATTGATGGATGTACGGATGCCTGTGATGGATGGTAGAGAAGCCACACGGATTATCTGTCAGCAGTATCCAGAAACCAAAGTTTTAGTCTTAAGTACATTTGATGATGATAGGTATGTCGCTCAGTCCATCCGTGCAGGAGCGAGGGGCTATTTGCTCAAGGATATGCCTTCCCAAGAGTTGGCACAGGCGATTCGGTTTGTGCATTCGGGATATACTCAACTAGGGCCAGGGCTAATGGAAAAGCTGATGGCTAATGTCCCAGAGCCAGAGCCTGTTAAATCCAAGCCAGAAAAGAAAGAATTAACTGAGTTAACCCCCCGCGAACGAGATGTGTTGCGCTTGATTGGCCGAGGCTTAACCAACCGTGAAATTGCTCAAGAACTTTATATTGCCGAAGGGACGGTGAAAACTCATGTGACTCACCTTTTAAGCCGCCTCAATTTGCGTAACCGATCGCAGATGGCGATTTATGCTAATTCTGTTTATACCTGTTAAATTTTTTTGGATAATTTATTGATAATTAAAAGCTCTTGTTAGTGGCGATCGCAGTAAGAGGATAAACTTGAGCGATCGCCATTGATAAGAGCTAAATTTAAGTAGGTAGAGTTTTGGAGTTGGTCATGCTTAAGCAACTCATCTTAGAAAACTGGAAAAGTTTCCGTTATGCAGAGCTTCCACTTGACCCTTTGACTGTTATCGTTGGCACAAATGCCAGTGGTAAATCTAATGTAGTTGAAGCTTTAGAATTCTTACAAAGAATAGCACGAGGTGAGAATATTGAAGCTGCTTTAGCTGGAGATAAAATACTTTCATCTATTCGTGGTGGTGTAGAATGGGCTGCACTTAAACCGGAAAAAGAATTTACATTAAAAATTTTGATTGCAGGCGAAAATGATAAGACAGATTATTTGTATGTTATTAAAGTACAGACACTACCTCAATTAAGAGTTATAGAAGAATATATTGAAATACAATTTTTCAATGAAGACAATGAAAATAAAATTAAAGAGAAATATACGATTGAAAATCTCAGTTTTGCTAATAAAAGTGGATTAACTAGTTCGGAGATTATCTCTTGGGGTGATATTCGTTTGAATAGCAATTCTTATATTAAGAATACAAAAGTAAATATAAACAATCGAGAAGATATTAAAAATTACTATTTATCTGTGACCAAAAATGCTAAAAACGCTATTGTTGTTAGTCTAGAAAATCTTTTCACTTTAAATCCCATACCTTATAGAATGCGTGATTATTCACGTCTTGATGAAAAACTAGAAAGCAACGGTTCAAATATTGCAGGTGTACTAGCGGCATTGGATAGTGGACAAAAAGCCGAAGTTGAATCGGCTCTATCAGCGTATATTAAACATTTCCCAGAAGGTGATATTAAAAAAGTATTTGCAGAACCAGTCGGAAGACTTAAAACTGATGCAATGCTCTACTGTGAAGAAGAATGGAAACCTGGAGAAACAACATTAATAGATGCTAAAACCATGTCTGATGGAACTCTCCGTTTTATAGCAATACTCACAGCATTACTTACGCGACCAGAAGGTAGCCAAATAGTAATTGAAGAAATAGATAATGGTCTTCATCCCTCGCGTGCAGAATTACTTGTGAGAATACTAAGAGAAATTGGTAGCAAAAGAAAAATTGATATTCTACTTACTACCCATAACCCAGCTTTGCTTGATGCTTTAGGCCCGGAGATAGTTCCTTTTGTGGTTGTTGCACACCGCGATAAAGAAACTGGAGAAAGCAAACTTACTCTTTTAGAAGATATTGATAATTTTTCTAAGCTGTTCGCATCATATTCTTTAGGCGATATGACAACTAAGGGTGCAATTGAAAGAAGCCTTTCTCGTAATGAATAGTTACTAATATGAGAAAGGTGCTACTCATTGATACCTCGCTTTTATGTGTTTGGTTACAAGTTCCAGGTAGAGAAACTGCTGGTAATAATGATTGGGATTATCAGCGTGTAAATCAAAAAATTGAGGCAGAAATTGCCACAGGAACAACCCTGGTACTTCCTTTAGCTGCTGTTATAGAAACAGGTAATCACATTGCACAGGCTAAAACAGCAAATTCAGAAAGTAAACGTATAGCAGCTCAAAAATTTGCCGAAATCATAACTTATGCAGCTGATGAAACCACACCTTGGGCTAAGTTCCGCGAGCAAATTGTTCTTTGGGAAGAAGAATAATTAAAAGAGTTAGCGGCTAAATTCCCCAATCAAGCTGTAGAAAAGACTTCTATGGGTGATGCTAGTATTGTCATCTTGGGTTGGCACTATCACCAAAAGGGTTTCCATGTAGAGTTTCTGACTGATGATGACAAGCTAAAATCACAGGAACCACCGCCACCACAAGCACCTACGCGTCGAAGCAGTCGCAAAAAAGAGTAAAAAAACCTTGAGCGATCGCCCCTTACTCCTAACATCACGTTATCATCGGATATTATAGAATTTGTCTGCATAGTTACTACTAACTATGACATTAATAAAATATAAATGATTACCTAAATAGGTAAATATAATGGACGGTAAAATATTTATCCATTCTATTCGATTAGAAAACTTTCTTTCCTATGGAAATGAAGGTGAAGAAATTGAACTGCAACCACTTAATGTTTTAATTGGTGCTAACACTTCAGGTAAATCTAATTTAATTGAAGCAATGGGTATTTTACGGGCGACAGCAAAAGATTTACCCGCTCCATTTCGGCAAGGGGGAGGGATTAGCGCGTTTCTGTGGAAGGGTGGACAAGAAAATCCAATAGCCAAAATAGAAGCTAATTTAAATTATCCTCAAATATCCCACCCCTTACGCTATGAGTTGAGTTTCACAGCTACGAGACAAAGGCTAGATTTGATAGATGAAGTAATAGAAAATAAATTCCCAACTTCTCTTGAAAATAGCGTAATCCCTTACTATCGCTATAACAGCGGCTACCCAGATTTGCGTAGAGGAAAATTATATATTAATCCAATTAATGTGAAGTTAGACCAATCTATTTTATCTCAGAAAACAGACCCGGATTTATATCCAGAACTCTCTTATCTCAGCACTGAGTTTTCAAGAATTTGTTTATATCGTCACTGGCAAATAGGGCGATATTCAGAACCAAAAAATGCTCAAAAAACTGACTTACCCGAACATCCTTTACTAGAAGATGGAAGTAATTTAGGTTTGTTTTTAAAAGATTTGGAATACAAAATTGGTAGTCGAAAAATTATAGAAAACCTGAATAAATTTTATGAAACAGCAGAGGAATTGGATGTAAGAATATATGGCGGTACAGTACAGATATTTATTCGTGAAGAGGGTCTTATTCAACCAATTCCCGCAAATCGTTTATCTGATGGTACACTCCGTTATTTATTTTTAATGGCTTTACTACTCGATCCAACTCCACCGCCACTTATATGTATTGAAGAACCAGAGATTGGTTTACATCCAGATATTCTACCTACTATTGCAGAAATGTTAATCCAAGCATCAGGGCGAACTCAAATCATAGTCACTACCCATTCTGATGCTTTAGTTTCTGCTTTGAGTGAATATCCTGAATCAGTACTGGTATGCGAACGCGATGAAAAAGGCTCTCACCTCCGCCGCCTTGAACCTGATAAACTGAAAAACTGGCTAGAAAATTATACTCTTGGCGACCTCTGGCGAATGGGTGAAATTGGGGGAAATCGATGGTAAAAGAGGTGAGAATTTATATAGAAGGTGGTGGAGATGGAAAGAATACGAAAGCTTTAATTAGGCAAGGATTTAGCCAATTTTTCAAACCAGTTGTGGAAATAGCTAAAAGTCAAAAAATTAAATGGGATATTACTATATGCGGTTCTCGTAATAATGCATTACGTGATTTTAGGAATGCTTTAAAATCTCATCCAGAAGCCTTTAATGTGTTGCTTGTTGATGCAGAAGCATCTGTTACCACACAGTCTCCTTGGGAACATCTCAAGTCTAGGGATAATTGGGATACACCACCAAGTATTGATGATAGCCATTGCCATTTAATGGTACAAGCAATGGAAGCTTGGTTTATGAGTGATATGGCAACTCTCAAAACATTTTACGGACAGGGATTTAAAGAAAATGCTATTTCCAAGAATGCTAATGTGGAGAGTATCGACAAAGATAGTTTAGAACCAAGCTTAAAAGCCGCCACTCGTAGCACTACAAAGGGGGAGTACCACAAAATCAAACATGCCTCGAAGCTTTTAGAATTGTTGGACGTGGACAAAGTACGTCAAGCTTCGCCATACTGCGATCGCCTCTTTACCACACTAACAGCAAAAATGGCTGTATCAACCAACAACCCCAGCCAAGAGTAAAAAAATCTTGAGCGATCGCCCTTTGCCTCTAACATCACGTTATCATCGGATATTGTGGAATTTCCGTGCGTAACTCGATAGCATCTATGACCGCCTCTCACCCTGAAACTCCATCTACCAAGCCTGATGCAAGTACTTTTATTTCTGACCATCAACAGGTGGATCGCAGTAAGCTAAGTCAAATGTACCTGCATTATGTCGAGACGAAGGATAAATATCCTCACGCGGTATTGCTGTATCGGGTAGGAGATTTCTTTGAATGCTATTTCCAAGATGCTGTAAAACTAGCGCAAGAATTAGAATTAGTCCTCACCAGTAAACAAGCTGGAGACCAGGGACGGGTAGCCATGTCCGGTGTTCCGCACCACGCTTGGGAACGCTACGCCACGATGCTAGTGGAAAAAGGCTATGCGGTGGTAATTTGCGACCAGGTAGAAGATGCAGCCGAAGCTACCGGAAGATTGGTGCGGCGGGAGGTAACGCGCATCCTAACTCCTGGCACTTTGCTAGAAGAAGGAATGCTCAAATCAAGTCGCAATAATTACTTAGCAGCAGTAGTAATTGCCGCAAATCATTGGGGCTTAGCTTATGCAGACATCTCCACAGGGGAATTCGTCACCACTCAAGGCAGTGATTTAGAACATCTGACACAAGAATTAATGCGCTTGCAACCTTCCGAGGTGTTGGTTCCCACAAATGCGCCTGATTTGGGTAGTTTGCTGCGTCCGGGAGAAACTTCGCCGCATTTACCGGAGTGTTTGCCACCATCATTTTGTTATAGTTTGCGATCGCAAGTTCCTTTTTCTCAAGGCGAAGCTAGACCTAGATTATTGCAGAAATTTAAACTGCGATCGCTCGAAGGACTCGGTTGCGATCATCTTCCCCTGGCTGTGCGTGCGGCTGGTGGTCTTCTCGAATATCTAGAAGATACTCAAAAAGAAAACACAGTTTCCCTCCAAAGACTGCGTACTTACACAGTTACTGACTATTTAATTGTAGATAATCAAACTCGCCGTAACCTGGAAATTACTCAAACTGTCCGCGATGGCACATATCACGGTTCCCTACTCTGGGCATTAGATCGAACGAGTACAGCGATGGGTGGGCGTGCCTTGCGGCGGTGGTTATTGCAACCATTAATCGATATTAAAGGCATTCGGGCGCGACAAGATACCATCGAAGAATTGATGGAAAATACACCGCTACGTCAGGATTTGCGACAGCTATTACGACAAATTTATGACTTGGAAAGGCTGACGGGAAGGGCGGGTTCTGGTACTGCTAATGCTAGAGATTTAGCAGCATTGGCAGATTCTCTTTCGCGCTTACCGGAATTGTCCCATTTAGTTACGGATGCGCGATCGCCATTTTTGAAAGCTTTACAAAAAGTACCGTCAATTTTAGAAGAATTGGCACAAAAATTACATACCCATCTTGTAGAGTCGCCACCAATACATATAAAAGAAGGCGGATTGATTCGTCCTGGCGTGAATTCCCTGCTAGATAACCGGAAAGCGACTGTAGAAGCAGACCAGCAATGGATTGCTAATTTGGAAGTTGACGAAAGAGCGAAGACGGGAATTCCCACATTAAAGGTAGGATTTAACAAAACCTTTGGTTACTATATCAGTATTTCCCGCGCCAAAGCCGACCAAGTACCCACTAATTACATTCGCAAGCAAACCTTGACCAATGAGGAACGCTACATCACCCCAGATTTGAAGGAACGGGAAGCCCGAATTCTCACAGCGCGGGATGATTTAAATCAATTGGAATACGAGATTTTTACGGCGTTGCGGGAAGAAGTCGCAGAACAAGCCGAAGTAATTCGCAATCTTTCCCGTGCAGTGGCGGCCGCAGATGTGTTGTGCGGCTTAGCTGAATTGGCGGTGCAGCAAGGTTACTGTCGTCCAGAAATGTTGTCAGGAAGAGAAATCAACATTGTTGATGGTCGTCATCCAGTGGTAGAACAGTCTTTACCTGCGGGGTTCTTCGTGCCGAATTCAACGCAATTGGGTCAAGAGTCATTAATCATTAGTCATTTGTCATTAGCAGAAGACCAAAATGACCAAGGACAAATGACCAAGGACAATCCCGATTTGATTATCCTCACCGGGCCAAACGCCAGCGGCAAAAGTTGTTATTTACGTCAGGTGGGATTAATTCAGTTAATTGCACAAATTGGTAGTTTTGTACCAGCTAGATTTGCCAGATTGGGAATATGCGATCGCATTTTCACCCGCGTCGGTGCAGTGGACGATTTGGCAACGGGTCAATCTACATTTATGGTGGAAATGAATGAAACGGCAAATATTCTCAATCATGCCACATCTAGGTCGCTGGTATTGTTAGATGAAATTGGTCGGGGAACGGCAACATTTGATGGTCTTTCTATTGCTTGGGCGGTGGCAGAATATATCGCAATGGAAATTCGGGCGCGAACGATTTTTGCAACTCATTACCATGAGCTAAATGAACTAGCTAGTATTTTGCCGAATGTGGCTAACTATCAAGTGACAGTGAAAGAATTACCCGACCAAATTATCTTTTTGCACCAAGTTCAACCAGGAGGCGCAGATAAATCTTACGGAATTGAAGCGGGAAGATTGGCGGGTTTACCAGCAGTAGTGATTCAACGAGCAAAACAAGTGATGGGGCAAATTGAGAAACATAGTAAGATTGCGATGGGTTTGCAAAATTTGGATGGATAAATGTTGATTGACTAGTAAGGATTATTCTTGGAGATACTTGGTCTATCAGACGCGATAAATCGCGTCTCTACATGAGGGCTTTCTCGCTAATCCCAAGTGTATTAGGATAAAACTGAATCAGACTTGTGTGTACACCGTAGCCCCGCAAGCTCTTAGGGGATTAAGGGGTGGGGTTGTTCGGGTTTAATAAGTAATCAAGCGGACATAATATTACTGATAGGCTTTCATGCTTGCCTTTATCTTCTGTAAACAGAATGGGCAAAATAAGTACCTCGGTAAGTTAAATCTATACTTAACATGAAAGCGATCGCTTTACTTTTATCTATTGGTGTTGCTGGTATTTCTACTATTTTTGCCCTGAATTCACATAGATATTTCAGCACCAACCAAAACAACCTCCAGGAAATCTCAAGTAATCAACAGACTATAAGTCATGTAACAGCTTTGGGGCGTTTGGAACCCGAAGGAGATATCATTCATCTGTCTGCTCCGGCATCTAACCAGCGTTTGGCAGAACTGCGTGTCAAAGAAGGCGATCGCATTCAAGTCGGCCAAATCATCGCGATTATGGACAACTTGAACCAGCATCAAGCAGCTGTGGAAAATGCTAGAGCGAAAGTGATTGTGGCGCGATCGCGTTTAGCTCAAGTCCAGGCTGGTGAAGAGTTTGGCCAAATTGAAGCCCAACGCAAGAAAGTTGCAGAAATGGAAGCTCAGTTAGTTGAAGGCGTAAAGGTTCAAACAACGATTATTGCCCGTCAGCAAGTGGAACTACGTAAAGCCGAAAATGATTATCGACGGTATAAGGTTCTCTCGCAAGAAGGCGCTGTTTCCGCAGCCGACACGGAAACCAGACGTTTGCAAGTAGAGATTGAGAAAAAAAAGTTGCAGGAAGCAAAAGCAAACCTGAGCGAACAAGTTAGTACACGCTCAGAACGTGTTAAAGAGTCCCAAGCAACTCTCGAAAGTGTCAAGCATGTGAAGCCAACGGATATTCTTGTAGCCAAAGCAGAGTTGAATGAGTCGTTGTCTCAATTGCGAAAAGCAAAAGTTGACATGGAATCTACCTATGTGCAAGCACCAGTAGCAGGGCAAATCTTAAGTGTCAACGCGAAAGCTGGTGAAGTTGTTGGTAGTGGTGGCATTGTTGACATTGGCCAAACACAACAAATGTATGTGATGGCTGAAGTTTATGAAAGCGATATTCAATATATTAAGGTAAATCAGCCAGCAATCATTGTCAGTGAATATGGAGGCTTCACTGGTGAAGTTAAAGGAATTGTCGATCGCATTGGATTGCAAATTGACAAACCAGGAATCGTGAATGATGACCCCTCTGCTAAAGCAGATGTCAGAATTGTGAAAGTGAAAATTCGTCTCCATCCAAATGACAGCGAGCGAGTGAGAACATTAAATAAGCTACAGGTAAGAGCATCGATTCAAATTCGTTAATGAAAATTCTGAATTCAGGAGTCAAAATAGCTAATAATCAGTAGAACATGGGATGAAACTTTTGTGGGATGGGCCAACCCACAACAATTTTTAATTAACTTCAAATGAAACTAATAGACTGATGAAACTTTTGTGGGATGGGCCAACCCACAACAATCCTTCAACTTCCAAGCAACGCAGCACATCCGTTAAATGCTGTATTTGTCGATACACTAGACTTAATACTATTGCTGCCATCACTGGTAGAGTTAGTACACGTAGGCATAGCCCCCCGTAGGCATCGCGTAAGCTACGTTCTTTGTCTTTTACCCCTTTGAGATTGGCAAATGTACCCGGACTGATTAACTCAAACAGCCGCGATTCTATCTCTTCAGTTGTTAGTAATCCCTTCCCGCCATAGGGGAGTAGGCTCATTCCCACAACAGCACTGAAGGTAAATCATCGGTAGCTAACCGTAAAAACTCGTAGCCAATTCCGGCTGTACCCCGGAATAAACTAGGGTGGAATACTGAACTAGGTAAATTAACGAACATTTGGTATGCTCCAGTTCGTTTGGCTTTAGCTACGACATTGGTGGCATTCTGGAGGGCAGTTTGACGCCAATCAGAGCGCGAGTAGCGTTGCGCCCCGACTAACAGCGTTTCAATTCGACCCAAATTGCCACAGCACAAATGGTCACTGGCTTCTAATCCATAGTTCTGGGTGGTTTGCAGGGCAATTTCAATTTCGCGTTCGATTCCGGGAATTTCTCCAAGTCTGACGCAACCTAAACGCGCCAAGCCAATCCCCGCTGCACCGTGACACCACACAACCGGAAAGCTTGGTGGCTGATTGGGTTCCAGGCTGCGAAAATCAGGCCAGTTGGCATGGGTTTCACTAAAGACGCTGCGCTCATACTCGATGCCTTCCATCGCTGCTTCGTAATAAGCTTGATTTTGAGTCACGCTGTAGAGTTGTAGCAAAGCATAGGCAATCCCAGCTGCTCCGTGGGAGAACCCAGTTAAGGGCTTTTCGCTTACGGTCTGCCAAGCTTTGGGAGCATTTTCGTAGCTGATTCGATGCTTGAGCAAATGCTCTCCACAGGCGATCGCTTTCTCTAAAACTGTTGCATTCCCTGTTACTCTGTGAAGGGACAATAGCCCCAGAATGGCTCCAGCTGATCCACTGATGATATCTAGCTTTTTATCCGCAGCAATCAACTCTGGTGTCATCCACTCTGCTAATGCTTGAGCATCTGGCAACAGCGTCTTATCCTTGAGGAATTGGCTTACCTTCACCAAACCATAAATTATCGAACCCAAACCCGTTCCGCCACCGATACCCATGAGGCGAGCCATAAGTTGCTGAGATTCTAGGTTCAGGGTTTGAATCTGCCGACGCAACGGTTGTAGTGCTTTTAATGCCAAATCACGGGAACGTGAGTCGTTAGTTACCTGACTGAGTGCTGCCAGAAACAAGGCAACTCCAGTGCGTCCCTCATAAAGATTGTGGCCCAAAACTTGCAATCGGAATCGCTCTGCTTCATGCACATAACCTAAGCCAATCCAGTTGACACTGCCATCGGGATCTGGTATGGCTGTCATTTCCAAGTCAGTGGCGATCGCTCTGGCTTCGGCAATTAATTCTGCCGAACTCAGCAATGGTAACGATTCAGCATTCCATTGCTGAATGTCTTGGCTAGGAGTCTGCGCTACCTTAGCATGGAATGAGCCTTGAATAATCGCCGTTTGTCGAGCTAGGTCAATTTCATCCATTGCCTGCAACTGATTCAGGGCGTGTTGGTAACTAGGTTGCTTAAAGTATTGCCCAATCGATACCTCATTGCTCGCACTCAGTTCATCGCTAGCAGTATTCGCCGTGAAAAACGGAATATCCAGTTGTTCCATTGCTCGCAGTTCTGCATTCAAAATCGGCAAAGCATTGGGTTTGTCTTGAGCAACTAGAAAGGCACGACTGAGGCGATCCAATTCGATGCTATAGTCTGCGCCGTGTTTGAGGTAATCGGGTGATAAAGTTTTTTGGAAGATGGCACTGTAGATGCGAGTGTTGCGGAAAACAAAGCGGACTTGCTGGTTCTGCATCGCAGTTAAAGGACTTTCAGGAAGCAGTAATATATCCTTATGTGTCATCAAAAAACGATACATCACCTCGAAGCCGGCAGTAATCTGTGCTTGATAATCGCTGGCTGACAAAGCTATCTCACCTAAGCGCGGCACATTTTTTCCCACGGACATACTGACAGACTCATAATGCAGCTGCATATCATCGGTATTGATACGTAGCCATTTGGGTCGTTTATGAGGAACTTTTTGAGAATCTGTACTACCTAGTCCGCTAACATCATAGGCAATGCGGCGATCGCTACTAAAATCCCAACGCGGTAAAAGCCCAGTGCGTAACACCGATTCCCAGAATTGTTGTTCTGCGGCTGTCTCAAAGTCTGGGCTATGTGGTGAGTTTTCAATCAAATTGGCTTCATGGTGCAGCAATGTTTCCATATCAACTAACACCAAATGTTCGCCACTGGCAATTAAGTTTTCGTGGTGACAATCTGTTCCCCGCAAAGCGTAAATCACGCACAACAACATCCCAGCTCGCTGATAAAAACGTTCTCCAGCGGCTTCATCATTACAGGGTTGATGTGTAATATATTCTACCCAACCGTAATTATCTCGGTTCAGCACCTGGATAACTTTGAAATCTAAAAGCTGACTGTGTTGATTGCACCAATCTAAAAATTGGTTATAAGCAACTTCTAATCCTAAATCTTTGGGTTTATATACGAGTTTGAGTCCAGACTCAAAGGTGAGCAAAATAACTGTTCGCCCACGCTTGTGTGGGTCGGAAAGGGAAGTTTGGATTTCGGTAACTTTGCCTAAGCTATCAATTTTTGAGCTAAAGATTCGTTGAATATCTGTTTTATCTTTAGCCAGACGTTGGAGAAATTCAGCCGCAGACTCTACCCAAAAATTGACTGCTGTTGCTACTAATCGACCGAGTACTGGATATTTATTAAATAGAGTCAACAATCCATCTTCTAGGAGTTGATTGACAAACTTATTATAATGAGTTTTATTGTTGCTCTGTTGGGTTCCTACTCCTAACAAGTTGAGCAAATTTTCGCCAAATGGACGAACTTGAGAAAATTCAAAATTCAGCGTCTTGGTACAAAGTCCTGCCAATCGCTGGAGCAAATTGCGCTCTAATTCTCCATAAGCAGCTTTGGAAATAACTGATAAAGGTAAGCTTTTTGAAGTTAGTTGTCCAGAACCAAGTTGAGTCAAAAGTTGCTGTCTGGCAACTGCGATCGCAGGCAGCAAGATATCTTCAAAGGGAATAGGATTTTCTGGATTAATTGGTAAATCTTTTTCCAGTGCAAGCTCAAATTCCTTTGCCGTTTGCATAATCTGTTGCAAAGTTTCTGCCCATGCTGGCAATGCTGCTTGCACATTCCAGTCGATGCTTCCCAAGCGAGGACGAATGCTAGCCAGATCTAAGTTTTCCCACTGTAAGCGTTTATCTAAAGTGTTCCAGTCGCCTACGATTTGACACCAGCGATCAAGCCGACGCTGAATTTCTGTTTCGTTAATTGAATTAATGTCAATTACAAATCGTTCTGTATGGAGACGTTCCCAAAGAAAACTGGCATTGGCAACAATAGTTGTGAAATTCGCTTGAGACGAAGGGACATCTGGTCTAGCTATAACTGGATTTTTCATAATGCTGGCTCGACAAGGGCAGAAGAGGAAGATAGCAGGGGAGGCAGTTGTGGTGAGGTTCCCTCATTGAGTGCAACTGCCGTGGAGTAGGAGTTAGTGATTTCTTCCCCTTTTCTCGGCGAAGCCTCCCCCTACACCCAAGTTCAACGAAGAATGTTGTTAGCTAAGTCCTGAAATATCAACAAAGACCATTTCCTCCCGGACAATCAGTACAACATGACGCGTGGCCATGACCGGTGTTAATCAACCCTCCACTAACGCCGAGTAATTCTTCCTCACTCAGTTCGCCGAATTCTACAGAGGTTAGTTCTGTCAGTACTTGAGACAACCCTTCAACTGTGAATTTATAACCCTTTTCTGCACCAGCGATCGCTAATAGTTTGATGGCTTCTGCTTCGTTAGCTGCTGCTGTTAATTTCTGTTGTAGTTGTACGTTTTGCAGCAGTTCTTTGATTTGGTGTAACATAATTGTCTTCTCCTTTTTACTTTACTTAATTAATTGGCAGAGATTTTTTGCTTGTATTATGCGTTGTTCTCTGCATTTGTAAAATTTTTGCCTAAGTCTTCAAATATCAACATTGACCATTTCCGGCTGGACAATCAGTACAACATGACATGTGGCCATGACCGGTGTCAGCCATCATCCCTCCACTAACGCTGAGTAATTCTTCTTCACTCAGTTCGCCAGATTCCATAGATGTTAACTCTCTCACTACTTGAGATATGCTTTCTACTGTGAAGTTATAACCTTTTTCTGCACTGGCGATCGCTAGTAGCTTGATGGCTTCTGCTTGGTTAGCTGCTGCTTTTACTTGTTGTTGTAGTTGGGCGTTTTGAAGTAATTCTTTGATTTGTTGTAACATAACCGTATCCTCTGTTTTGTTTAATTGAATTTAGAGATTTGACGCTTGTTTTGTGCGGTGTTCTCTGCTCTTATGATTTCAATTTAGAGAGTAATAGGGGAAAACTAGGGGAGATTGCTACCATTAGAGAAAAATATTTTGGCACAAAGTAAAAGCTTGCCGAATCTAGAACCGGCAAGCTTTACTTTCTGCTTTTACCTGTGTCCACCCTGACTTTTCGTGGTGGGTGGAAAAGCTAGGGTTAGTATGACTGTTTTGCAGCGATTAGTTGTTACCCGATCCTGGCTCAGTGAGTTGACGGTGCTGTTGAGCATTAACAGTTTCAGGCAATACCCTGCTGACGACACCTTGAAGCTTTGTTTTCAGGGAACCTGCAATCACTTCATCCTTGCCTGCCATTAGTGCTTCAAAACCCTCCTTGGCGACAAGAGCTGGGTCATCCTTTTGGTCTGTCGCTGCCTTGGTGTCGTCCATACCTGCGCGATGAAAGAAATTTGTATCGGTAGGTCCTGGCATCAGTGCGGTAACAGTCACGCCTGTGTCTTTCAACTCGTTGCGTAGTCCTTGAGAAAAGGAGCGTATAAACGCTTTGGAAGCTGCATATACTACCTCAAACGGACCAGGCATTAAGGCAGCAATTGACGATGTAAACAGGATCTTACCTTGGCCGCGCTCGACCATATCCTTTACTACTCGTTTGGCCAAATGTACAGATGACACAACGTTCAGGTCAATCAAATTTAGTTCATCTTTCAAGTCGGTTTCAGAAGCGAATTCACCACCGACACCGACACCTGCATTAATAGCGATCGCATCCACTGGTCGCCCAGTTGCCTTAATCTGGTTGTAGAGTGCTTCAACTCCCTCATACGTAGCGAGATCTGTCTGCACTGTCTCAACCTGGACACCTAAATTCTCAAAAGCTTGAGCGGCTTGATTGATACTCTGTCCAGTCGCTGTAACTACCAGATCGAAGCCTTTTTCAGCAAACTGTTTGGCGAGTTCGTAACCGATGCCATTAGAAGCACCCGTCACCACAGCTAAGGGTCGGGTTAAGGATTTGTTCATAACCGTTCAAACTCCTATGTAATAACTCCATAGTTGCTGTAGCTTATTGATGTATTGCTAACACAGCGTCTTCTATGGAATGTGTCTTTTCAACACTTTTGATTCTAGGGAGCTAATAGCCTGATTACCTCTTTCCGAGGAAGTATCGCCGTTTGTGTCTTTTAGCTTACTTTTGTTAGTTCAGTGTCCGCTGTTTTCCTGTTCATGCAGACTCTAGCTTTTATTATCAATTAACATCATAAATTGGGGCTAGGTCACTAGCTGAATATGTCAAAGGGAACGTAATACCAATTCAAAATTCAAAATGACGCTCGCGGACTCGCTAACGCTACGCTAACAAAATTCAAAATTAAGAAAACTAGATTCCAAAAATATTCTACAGGAATTGCCTAAAATATAACTTATGTAAACAAGAATAAAGGACAGACTATTAATGGCGATCGCACCACCTATCCACCAAAACAAATTACACTGCTAATCAAAATTTATGCAAATCCGCAACACATCCTCGCAGCTTTTGACAAAATCATTGCCCAGTTAAGTATGCTGTTATTTGCATGATATAAATCAGAATTTTCTAACTCAGAAAACTAGCAAAACAGAGATCTTCAGCAAATTGGTGTTTGTTTATACTATTTCAATTTTTTGTAGTCGTTATACTCATGACTTAGGTTCTACCTGGGAATTAGGAAGTGGCTTTGCCACTTCTTTTTATTTATATCGTAGTCCAGCAGAAAATAAATTAAAAGTTAAAAGTAATTCGTTTCAACTTTTAACTTTTATTTAGCTATTCTAGAAGTTTGCAACCAAATGAAGTAAAATGCTTAATTCTGAAAATCAGACCTAAAGCTTTTTTCCCTCTTGACTCGTGAATTCTGAATTCTGAAATTAGTCATTACTCATACTATCTCGCCATCGTTCACGTTTAGCCTTACTCTCAGCATCGTGCGATCGCGTTTCTTCCCAAGTCCCCCACATTCGAGACTGCTGTTTTTCAACATGATTGATGAACTGCATAATTGAATGATCTGCCTTAATTGGGGTTTTCAAATCAAACTGAATAGTTTGCACAACTTTGATGTCACCCATAAGAAAGTACTTACCTGCAATTTTAGTCAACCACAGCACAACTCGATTGTATAACCAACCAAAAAACCCCTTACGTTTTTTAACCATCAACAGAATTTGACCTTCAGCTTTTCCCTCTTCATGAAGGCGCACAGCAAACATCATGTGAACATGGAGAAAATCGGGGCCAACTGTTATAATACCGATGCTGCCGTACCAATAGCAAATACTGTAAGTAATGGTATTTTTGTAGAAAAGACGGATGAGCTTGATGAGAAATAAATTTTCTTTGAGAGGCGCAGTGTTGGTGAAAATAATTGCATTTTCGTTGAGCTGCTGTCTTTCAAAAAGAACTTCTACAGGCAATTTGTGAACTGTATTCAGGTGCTGAGCATCAATCGCATTAATCATCACCACATTAGGGTGACAATTCATTAAGAAGTAAGAATGGACGGCAATCTCACACTCTTTTTGTTCTAATTCTGGAATAAAAGGTAGAGGTTGTTGTGGTATTTGTCCAGTCCAAATCCAAATCATCCCGTACTTTTCAGCAGTCGGCCAAGATTGTAACTTCAAAGAAAGCGGCGTATCTAAACATGGGATATTAATACACATCCCTTCACCATCAAATTTCCAGTGGTGGAAAAAACAACGTAGTGCATTACCCTCAACTTTCCCTTCAGCAAGATGAGCACCCATGTGGGGACAGTAGGCATCAAAGGTCACTACTCTTTTGTCTTTACCACGATAAATTACTAGTTCTCTGCCCAAAATTGTGACAGGTTTTACTTCACCTACCCGCAGATTTTGAGAGGGCATTACCCAATACCATCCTTCAATAAAACGCTCGGGATTATTAAAATTTTTAGGTTTACGGGTTGAGTTAAAAGTCTGCGAGTTGAGATTCATTTTTATAATTTCACTTGCAGTGAAGCGGTTGATCTAGAAGTAACATGAGAACTATAAACAAACAGTTACTTTCAGTACTAGGTCAAGGAATTACTCAATAAATTGAAATTAAATATTGAATATCTAAAGTTAAAAATGTTAAAATTATGGCAACTCAATAGAAGCTTACATAAGCTGCAATAGACTCACGATAAATATTTTTAAGATCCCAACACAGTACAATTTCTGATTAGATAAAAATTTTAGCTACTGATTGTGAGATTTTGCTATATATAGGAATCCGGTTTGATTACTGAAATTATTTGCGTAGATAGGCAAGAGGCAAAAGGCAACAGGCAGAAGGATTCTAGAAGATTAAGTGTACCTAGCTTCTCAAAAATCAAATAGGAGTCCTATATATGTAGTTAAAGCATAGTTGAGGACGCCGACCGTAAAATCCATAGACCAATAGACTTTCAAGTCTGTTAACTATTGCCTATTGCCTATTGCCTATTGCCTATTGCCTATTGCCAGTTCCCTGTTATAACTTTTAATTTGAATGACAAGGTTCTGGTGCAGCAATGTTACCTATGAACTGCTAAATTATTCGACAATTAAATATTGCAATTATGTAATAATCATCACAAAAAAAGGGAAATCTACCGTGTTAGCTCAGGATAACAAACTGCTTTTAAGGGGAGTGTAGGGAGATGAGGAGATGGGGGAGTGTGGGGAGAAGGAGGAAAGATTTCTTTCCATCCTCATACACCTCCCACCCCTCCCACACTCCCCATTGCCCATTAAAAACGTAAAATCCCACAACCAACTGGCGTGGGACTGGCTCAAATAAGTTTTTTGCCAATTTTACATTTGATCCAATTGTTTGCGTAGGGAATCCAACTCGGCATCAACTACATCATTAGACTTAGGAGCAGTGGTTTGTTGTTGGGATGGCTGTTGAGGCGGTAGTTGTGGTTGACTTACTGGCGTGGCGGGTGGTAGCATCTGCGCTTTCAAAGCAGCCAATTCATCATCAACATCACTACTACCTTCCAACCGAGCAAATTGGGTTTCTAAATCTGCTCCTGCTAACTCTCCTGCTGACTGGGCACGGGCTTCTTGCATCAAGACTTTTTCTTCCATCCGCTCGAAGGCAGACATCGCACTGCTGGTATTCATCCCACTCACCATATTTTGTAGTTGCTCTTGGGCTTTGGCAGTGGTGATCCGAGCTTTGAGCATTTCTTTCTTGGTCTTGGCCTCAGAAATTTTGCTTTCTAGCTGGATTAAATTGCGCTTGAGGGTTTCAACTTGAGTAGTTTGTGTATCTAAACTAGCTTTGAGCGCTGCACTAGTGTCAGTATAAGTCTTCTTGCGCTCTAAGGCTTGTCGTGCTAGATTTTCATCACCTTTTTGGAGCGCTAGTTGGGCATTGCGTTGCCACTTATTGATTTCATTTTGGGCATCAGTGTACTGTTTATCACTGCGTTTTTGGGCGGCGATCGCCTGGGCTACTCCCTGACGCAGTTGAACCAAGTCTTCCTGCATTTCCAGGATGGCTTGCTCTAGCATTTTTTCCGGGTCTTCAGCTTTGTTTACTAGGTCATTTAAGTTAGCACTAACAACTCTTTTAATGCGATCAAATAATCCCATAACTTTGTTTTTCCTTGTTTTGGTTTACGCTCTTTGTTGGACAGTTAGCTTTGTTACTTTTTTATAGCTACCTATTTCAATGTAATCTTTCCAGTTTGGATCGGTACCTCCCAACAACTCTTAATTGTTAAGATATCTCGAAGCTGGGGCAATTTACCCAACTTTAAGAGTCTTGTGTTTTGGGTAGCTGCTGTTGGGGAGGCTGCCCTATTTTTTGGTTATCTTCCAAGAGGCGACTGTTTGCTTGTGTGTTTTCTGCCTCATTTAAAACCTGCACCTTCATCGCTGCCAATTCGGTATCCACATCATTAGTAGATTCCAATGACACAAATTGTGTTTCCAGGTCATCGCTACTAAGTTGAGCAATTGCTTCTGATTTCGCCTCAATCTGCAAAACTTTTTCTTCCATCCGCTCAAAGGCATTGAGACTGCTGGTAGCAGAAACTCCGTCGAGCATTTCTTGTAGGCGATAAGAGGCTTCGGCAGAACGGGCGCGAGCAATATACATATCTTTTTTAGTTTTCGCCTCGGCAATTTTTAACTCTAGCGATCGCATATCCTTTTTTAGCCTAGCCACTATCTCATTTTGTTGTTCTATCTGGTTAGATAGGGCTGTTGTAGTTTCTTTATAAGCTTGGCGCTTAGTCAAAGCTTCCCGTGCTAAAACTTCATTGCCTTGTCGCAGTGCTAGCTGGGCGCGGCGATACCATTCTTCTGCTTGAGACTGAGCAGCAGCAGCTTGGCGTTCCGTGCGTTTTTGGGTGGCGATCGCTTGTGCTACACCCTGCCGCAACCGCACCAGATTTTCCTGCATCTCCATCACAGTTTGCTCCAGAATCTTTTCTGGATCTTCTGCACTGCCTATCAAACTATTGAGGTTAGCGCGAATCACCCGCAGGATACGCTTGATTAACTCCATCTCTGCTCTCCATTCACTAAACTCAGTAGTAAGCGCCCAGTTGCGAGTGCTGAGTACACAGCTAAACTCTTAAGTATAAAAAGATTTGTAGTAGGATTGTAAACAAGCAAGATTTTATCTCTACTACTCATCACTCCTAACTCATAACTGTTGTACAGACAAGGGTTAATCACGTCTGTACTCTTAACTCAGCACATGCTGAACGCCCCGCTACCGCTAACAGCACTCGAAACTCATGACTTGTTATCTCATGGTATCGTACATTTTTGCGACTCATTGTTGTTGAACTCGTGCTTTAATTCCTCTTGTTTGTAGTAATCGCATGTGTCTTTGTACTTGTTCTTTAGTCTTAAAAGCACCCAGAAAAATCAATTGTTTATCAGGTGATAAATAAGCATCGGGAACTACTCCCCGTGCTGAGGCTAAAGCACCGCCTTGATTGTCTATGACTACGTGGTATAGCCCATCTGTAGATAGTTTGATTTCTGCATTTGGCCCAGGTGAGGTTTTTGCCTTTGGAGTCGGGGACAAATCCGCAAGAGGTAAAGGCTTCGCTGTAGCTACAGGTGCTATGGCGATGGGATTTGTTGGTTTGAGGGGTGTGATGGGGTCAGGTAATGCGGCTTGAGGATTTGTCAGGTTTTGGGGAACAACTGGATTCGTTACAACTGAAGGCTTTGGTTGGACTTTGGGTGTTAAGCCAACTACATCATTGGGGTCTCTCACCTCAGGAAACTCTTCAGCAGCCAGATTGGGATACTTGGGTATAGGTGTGCTTGGTGGCTGGACTTGAGATTGCACATTAGTTGCAACTTCCTGAATATTTTCTGGTGCGGTAGACGAGTTGCCGTTAAACAACTTGGCTAAATTCCACTGTGGCAAGCTTTTAGGATTGAAAACCACATAACCCAAGGTCAGACTTGCTACCAATAGCAGCAACATCGAGCCGATACCCAAAGGTGATAGCAAACTGTCACTATAATTACTTGGCTTTTTAGTTTCTGGCTGTTCTTCTGTAAGACTTCGTAGCAATGCTTCACTAGATTCGAGATAGTCATCTGGCTGCTTGAGACCATCATCCGGCTGCACAAGATTTTCGCTCTTGGTATCTTTTACAGGTGCTGGCACAATACTGGTACTAAAGTTAGGCGGCGGTGGTGGAAGTTGAGTTTGTCTTTTAGCTGAATCCAAGCTGGGGGGCAGATTATTAAGATTACTCAGTTCCTCTGTGTCTACTGCTACTGGTTCTGAGTTCACCTGAGGATTCGGAGTTACAGATATGGGTGGTTCGTCAATTTTTATTACAGATGGGACTGGAGTTACCTGAGGATTTATAGCTGCTGATAGAGGCGGAGGCGGCGGTACATCGATCCTAGTTTCTGCTACTAATGGCGCAGTTGTACTCAATGCTGTCGAAATGGGGGTGAACTGCTGAGGTTGACTGTTGATGTAACTCCCAACACGGGATTGGTTAGAAGACACTGAACCAGTTCGCGTGCGTCGGTATCGAGCTAACTCTTGATCTAATGGCACCTCTAAACTCGCTAGTGCTGCGGCTAGTGCTGGCTTCAGCCCATGTGTTTTGGACGATTGAGCAGCGGAATCATTCAGGGGGTTTTCAGTCATTGTCTCTGTACCTCAAACGTAGATTACTGGAATTAGCTTTAGACATATTTGTGCCAATATTAGCGAAAATTACTGAGAATATGGGGAGTGGAGAGTAGGGAGTAGAAAAGACGATTTTTAAACTTTGTTGTGAAGGATAGTTGATGGAGGTCTATCTTGAAAATGGGGAATAGCGCAGTGAGAGAAGTAGGGGATTAAAGGGCAGAGAAAATTCCTAACTCCTGTACAGACGTGATTAATCGCATCTCTACTCCCCACTCCCCACTCCCCACGTTTTTACAATGTCGTTCAAATCAGTTAATGATATTTTAGGGATTTTAGAAAAGCAGGCTAAATGGCAAGAGCAACCATTTCAACGCTTGCTCAAGTGTTGGGCAGAGGTTGTTGGCCCTGTCGCTGCTGGGCATACTCGACCATTGTCAATTCAGCGCGATGTTTTGTGGGTGGCAACTTCTAGTGCAGCTTGGGCGCAAAACCTGACTTTTGGTCGCCCGTCTCTGCTTTTAAAGTTGAATAAAAAGCTGCCAACGGCGTTGGTTGATATTCGCTTCTCAACTGCTGGTTGGCAGCATCCATCTGTGGACAGAAAAGACCAACAAACAATTTTGCCCCATGAGCATCCGAGTTACGTTGGCGATCGCATTAGCACCCCTGATAGTACACTCAGTATTCAAGATCCGAATGCTGCTTTTGGGCATTGGGCTAAGATTGTGCAAGCGCGATCGCATGGCTTACCCCTTTGTCCGCAATGTCAATCCCCCACCCCACCAGGCGAACTTCAACGCTGGGCAGTCTGTTCTTTGTGTGCTGCTAAGCAATTTTGAAGCCAGTCGATCCTAACCACTAATACCAATTCAAAATTCAAAATGACGCTCGCGGACACGGCTTAGCTGCGCTAACAAAATTCACAATTAAGAAATCCTTGTTTTACAAGGGTTTCTAGATTTGGATCTGTTTCAAACTTTTAGTGAATTGGTATAAGCCAGAGAGCTTCAGGTGCAAAGGTCTGGACAAATTAAATTTATGGAAAAGGAAAAATATCCTCAAGTAACTTGCTGCAACCACACACAAGAGTTCTAATTCTTGAGAAAAAATATATTTTCCTGCTAAAATATCCGCAGTATGATATCAAACCATACTATTTATCTCTAATTATCTCCCTCAAGCTATCCTTAAGGAAGAAGTTAAAAAAATTGATAAATCAAAAACCTTACTTTTAATCTTGATCCCTAATAAGTTTTAGCCAAAATCTATAGGTATCCACTCTAATAAACATTGAAAAATATAACAAGAATATAAAAATATTCTAAAATTTATTTTTTCGTGGGGATCGCTGAAACCTAGAGCAAATAATGATTTTTTGCCTCTCCTGCGTCTTTATATATAGAAGCAAAATATAAGGGTGAAATTCAGCCTGAAACGGCACTAATGATGAACCCAAATGAAACCTATTAAATCTTTAGCATCTGCCTGTAGATATTGCCGTCATTACCAGCCAGAAGGCCGCCGTGGCGGAGTGTGTCAGCAATTGGGAGCGCCAGTTCAAGCAAGCTGGAAAGCTTGTACTTTGGCGATCCCACCTTTTGCACCTTCTTGGGAAACTTTGGAAGATGCTTGGGGTTTGCCAGATGCAAAACCAGTTTTAGCTTCTTCTCAATCCTTAGCCTCAGATTTAGACAATGCTGCTCTTGCTCTTGTAGAAGAGACAACTGTCTCTACTTCCCAAGAGGCTAAAACTAAAGCTGTGCTTATTTAGTCACTCATTATTACTGGACTAGGTTCCTAGTCTGCTTAAAATAAGATTTGTTTTTAAGATTTTTAGTGCTGTAAACATTGACATCTAGAAAAATCGCACCCTTTGGGAAGGTGCGATTTTTGCAATTTTAAGGTAACCAAGGAAAAGAGCGAAAATCTGGCGGACGTTTTTCGAGAAACGCTTTTTTGCCCTCAGATCCTTCTTCTGTCATGTAATACAGTAGGGTGGCATTGCCAGCGAGTTCTTGTAAACCAGCTTGTCCGTCACAGTCAGCGTTGAATGCTGCTTTGAGACACCGAATTGCGATCGGACTTTTTTCTAAAATCTCTTGCGCCCATTGAATACCCTCGGCTTCTAGTTGTTCGACTGGGACAATGCAATTAATTAACCCCATTTCTAAAGCTTGTTGTGCATTATATTGACGACAGAGAAACCAGATTTCTCGTGCTTTTTTTTGCCCCACAACGCGGGCGAGATAGCTGGCGCCAAAACCACCATCAAAACTGCCGACTTTCGGCCCAGTCTGCCCGAAAATGGCGTTATCTGCGGCGATGGTGAGGTCACAAATCAAGTGTAGGACATGTCCACCACCGATCGCATATCCCGCTACTAAAGCAATCACTACTTTTGGCATGGAACGAATCAAGCGTTGCAAATCCAGCACATTCAACCGAGGGATGCCACTATCATCCACATATCCAGCATGTCCCCGCACGCTTTGGTCGCCACCAGCACAAAAGGCATATTTACCATCAGTATGTGGCCCATATCCAGTAAAGAGGACAACGCCAATAGTAGTATCTTCACGTGCATCACAAAAAGCATCGTACAGTTCAAAGACCGTTTTGGGGCGGAAAGCATTGCGTTTGTGAGGGCGATTGATGGTGATTTTCGCAATACCCTCGGTTTTTTGATACAGAATATCTTCGTAGGTTTTGGCAGTTTCCCAGTTGATTTGCATTAGTATGGAGTACGCTGTTGTGCTTGAGAATTTTATCGCGGACGTGGGGAGTTGCGATACCTGCGGTGGGCTACGCCTACGCTAAGATTAATGTCTTAAGCTTTACAATCAGGGCTGGTAATTCATTAGCGATCGTAATGCGGCGCGACTCCATCTTCTACAAATTGTTTAAGCAATTTCCAGGATTGCTGTTTGAATTAGTAGACCAACCACCCCCAGAAGCAGCAGACTACCAGTTTGAATCGGTTGAGGTTAAAGAAACAGCCTTCCGCATTGATGGAGTGTTTCTACCTCCCGCCAATGCGATTTCTAAAATAGTTTTCTTTGCTGAAGTTCAGTTTCAGAAGGACGAAGATTTATATCACCGCTTCTTTAGCGAGTTGTTTTTGTTTCTCTACCGCCACTCAATTCGTTACGATGACTGGTTTGGAGTGTTGATTTTTCCTTCTCGCAGTCTGGAACCATCAAATTTAACGATTCACCGCGCTTTGTTGGAGAGTGGACAAGTCAGGCGAGTTTATCTCGATGAGTTGGGGGATTTACGAGAACAACCTTTAGGATTGAGTTTAATGTTGCTGACAAATGTTACTGCTGAAACTGAAGCAGTAGAGGGGGCGCGGTTTTTGCTTGAACAAGCACGGCAGCAATCAGAGCAAGCGATAATTGATTTAGTGACGACAATTATCGTCTACAAGTTTTCTAACCTGAGTCGAGAGGAGATTGAAGCAATGTTGGGACTTAATTTAGAAGAACCACGGGCTTTTCGGGAGGCGAAGCAAGAAGGAAAGATTGAAGGGGAAAGAACGATCGTTTTACGCCTGTTAAATCGGCGCGTGGGTAATATTCCTGATGCGGTTCTGTCCCAGATTCAAGGGTTATCGGTGGAACAGTTGGAAGCTTTAGGTGATGCTTTGTTAGATTTCTCTACTCTTGGTGATTTGGAAGGGTGGTTACAAGGTCAACCAAGAGAGTAAATCTTATGCACAAAAAGAGAGCGATCGCTTATTCTACTTCTATCTCAGAAGCGCGATCGTCTAATTCTCCTAGTGCAGAAATAATCACAGGAGGTCTATCAGGAAATTCTGCTACAAGTTTTAACTCTCCTCCCATAGCTTTAACATAACTACGCAATGTAGAAAGCAACAGGTCTGCACGTTTTTCAAGGCTAGAGACACTATCTTGACGAATTCCTAATAGTTCCGCCATAGATTCTTGAGTTAACTTTCTGGCTTTTCTAATATCTTGAAGCGTCATATTTTCGGCAATAAGCTCTTGAGCGCGGGCTTCAATTTTTGCTCGACGTGCAGGTGGGAGTTCTGCCATTACATCACTCAGTTTTTTTGCCATAGCTTGATTCTCCTTTTTCTTCAGTTCATCGATATAAAAAGAATATTACTGGGAATACTATTATTAGCATTTTTTATCAGTAAAAAGGTTAAATATATGGATGAACTTAAAAATTTGCTAAATCGCGCTTCATTTGAGGAGAGGAAAGCATTGGCAGAAATTCTTAAGGCATCACAACCAACAGTCGATTCTATTGTTGATCGTCTATGCGAGAAGAGCCAAGATGCTGCTAGTTATGTATTTAATGAAATATTTGACGATCATCCAAGTTATCAAAAAATAGTTAGGCGAGCTGCTAAAAAGTTAAACATCAAATGTAGTAAATATGAATCTGCTAGTGCAATGGAGGTCAAGATTGCACAGAAAGTTATGGAAACAATGTTGGAGAAAATGACACCAGAACAAAAGCGAGAAATGGAACAGCAGTTACGAAAAACAGCATCAGAATTTGATAAAGGAGGTGAATTATTAGGAAGTACTAGTATTTTTCTAGCTTTGACAGGTGCTAAATTGTCTGGTTTTGGTATTTATTTACTAGCTTCAACAACATTGGGTACACTAACTGGCGTAATAGGAATTACTTTACCTTTTGTTGTTTATACAACAATGTCAAGTGCAATAGCTGTTATTATCGGGCCAGTTGGTTGGATAGGCGCAGGATTGTTTACACTATGGCAGTTGACAAATCCTAGTTATAAAAGAGTTATTCCGGCTATTCTTTATATTTGTGCCCTAAGAGCAAGGCTGGATGGTGGTTTTGCTTAATTCTTTTTCAATACGTCTCGATTATCTACACTGATTACTCAGTTCGAGTTTAATTGCCGAGTTCAGCTTAACTTGAGAATGCGTAGTACACTGTGGCGGAATCGAAGTTTACTTACCTTTAACAAGAGATTTAAATCCCTTGTCTGCTGTTTGTCTGGTTAATTATCGTGGCTAGATTTCCGCCGTGCTGTACTAGCTATTTTGCCTCAACCTTAATGACGAACATCTTTAAGCTTAGTTATTTTATTATCCACCACAACTATATATACTCCTCTAGTAAATAGATTTTGCACCATCCAGTTGTCTTGCACTATAAACAATTCATAACCGTTAGTTTTTACATATTCAGTAGCTTATTCAACTGTCTTTCCAATCAGATTTTTTTCATAGATCATGATTTTTTATTATTGTCATGTACTATATCTGAGTTATTATCTTAACTTCCAATAGACTTAAATACTAATATCTGCGGCAAATCTCCTTAAATTATCTTGTCGCCACTTGGCATCAGCTTTGCGATTTGTCTGCAACTCTAAAACCCGAATTCCTGTAGTTGGTAGTGGGTTCACTTTTTGCTCCAACTGTTCCCAAGAAGTAATCAATTCATGCTGCACATTATAAGTAGCGCATAACTGAGCAAAATTAATATCTTGGGGAGTGCCGAAAAACTCTTCAAATGGTGGTTCAAATTTGGCGATGGGTAACATTTCAAAAATTCCACCGCCATTGTTATTAATTAACACAATTGTCAGATGTCCCACAAATTTATTGCGGATTAAAAAACCATTTGTGTCATGCAATAAAGCTAAATCTCCTGTTAGCATTACACTACTTTGCTGGCGATGAGCAATTCCTAATGCTGTGGATAATGTGCCGTCAATACCATTTGCACCCCGGTTAAAATACGATCGCACTCTCAAATTATTCGGTTTCCAGAAAAATTCCACATCCCGCACAGGCATACTATTAGCAATAAACAGTGGCGTTCCCGGCGGTAGCGTTTGAGAAATTAACCAAGCTGCTTTCCCTTCAAATAATTCCTCCATATTCCCCATAGTTTGATCAACAGCTGCCCTAACTTGCACTTCTGCTGCACACCACTGGCGGAGATAGTCAGGGGAAGAAGACGCGGAGAGTGGGAGACGCGGTGACGCGGAGAGTCTTTGTGATAAATTCCCCGTGTCTCCGTGTCCCCGTGTCTCCGTGTCCTCTTTCCCGATGTCCTCTTCATCTTCCCAAAAAAACTGTTCTACACTCATCCGCAAATGCGTCGTCCTCCCGTGCAAAGGGTCGAGGTTTTGGTTGCTGTTGTCAATTACCCAGCGTTGGGGTTGGGTTGCATCTATCCAGGTACGTAATTCTTTACTAGTAGGCATTTCTCCTATCTGAATCACCATTTTGGGTACTAGCTGTTTGGCTAGTTGCTGATTTCGCAAAATTAGGTCATAGGTGGAAATTAAATAAGGATTGAGGTCGGCATAATTTCTCAGTGGCGAGAGTCCCTCTGCTAAAACAGGCCATTTGAGAGTTTGGGAAAGTTGAGCGATCGCTTTACAATACTCCTGTGGTTGCTGTGGTTGGGCTACACCTGCAATAATAATGCCGCGATCGGCTTGTTTCCATTCTTGAGGAATGGGGAATAGGGATTGGGGGGTCGGTAGAGACGCGACGCCAGTCGCTACAACGGGAGGAACCCCCGCAACGCGCTGGCTCATTAATCGCGTCTGTGCGGTAAGATTTGCGATTCCTGCAAAGAATTCTTCTGGCTGGAACTGGGACTGTAAAAAACTCAAGTCACTTCCATCGGGAACAGGCGCCAAAGGATCGCGAAAGAGAATATTCAAATGTACTGGGCCTTTCGTAGGGATTTGCGTGGTTTCCCAGCTATGAATTACCATTTGCCGCAGGTAAGCTAACATTCCCATATCCGCAGAGGGTAAGGCTAACTCGGCTTGCCAATTTGGGTAGTTGCCATATAATCTCAATTGGTCTATGGTTTGCCCAGAGTGACAATCTCTCAGTTCTGGCGGTCTATCGGTGGTTAACACCAACAGCGGTACGCGGCTATATGAGGCTTCTATTACCGCTGGATAAAAGTTCGCTCCTGCTGTGCCAGAGGTGCAAAGAAGTACCACAGGACGTCCGATTGCTTTCGCTTGTCCTAAGGCAAAAAAGGCGGCGCAGCGTTCGTCAAGCACGGAAATTGCTTCAATCTCAGGTGCTTGTTGAGCAAAGGCTATTGCTAAGGGCGTGGAGCGTGAACCAGGACAAATAATAGCACAAGTCAATCCCAGCTGCTTTAGCGTCTCTGTTAAGATATAAGCCCAAAGTTGATTAACATTTTTAAAGGCGATCGGCATCAAATCAAACATAGCTATAAAACAATCTTAAATTTTAGATTTTATTGAGGGAAATTCAATTTAAAATCCGTCTTGGAAAGTTGGATAAGGAAAAGTGCGAGGCTCGGTTTTTGACCCCTGGAGGTTCAAAAGCAGCTTTCCCTAACGATAGGTTGTAAGCTTTTCCTCACAAATGTGGGGATGTAAACCGACACCGCCACACGAGTTTGTTGGCTAGAAAATTTCCCGACAGACTAGCTTGACGCCAGTTGATTCAACTTTGGCAAGGATGGCAACGCAGTGACTACACTTTCTAGAAAATGCACACAATTTGCTCTCAAACTTTTATGGAATGCATTTATTTAACAGGAATTCGCGGCTATGGCTACACTGGGTATCTGCCAGAAGAACAGGTGCTAGGACAATGGTTTGAGGTTGATGTGAAGTTATGGTTGGATATCTCCACAGCGGCTAAGACTGACGCGATCGAAGACACTATAGATTATCGCAGTGTCATTAGTTTGATACAACATCTGGTAAAAACTTCTAAGTTCGCTTTGGTGGAGAAGCTAGTAATGGTAATTGCAGATTCTATCCTCCAACAGTACGATCGCATAGCACAAGTCCAAGTCACCCTTAGCAAACCTAGCGCACCAATTCCAGACTTTGGTGGCAAAATTAGCGTTGAACTGACTAAAAGTAAGTCCGATCTCTAAAATACGCTTTGTGTTTTAGAGATCGACACCCATAAACTAGCAAAAACAGGGGTTTACCTGGAGCGTGGAAATATCTGACAAACAGAATTTTTCCTGCCATTTATTCCCCCGAGTCCTGACTCGTTCTCAAAAACTTAAAACCAGTACGATTTTTAATTCCTCTTAAATAACCCAGTCCCATATCGTTCATGCTCTTCTCCTGATTCCTGGATGTTTAAAGGTTATGCTCCCTAAACCCACTTCAAAAGCAAAAATGAGAGATTAATATGCTGTGAATTTATGAAATTTTATTCTTGATTAATTTTTGGATAAATACTATACTGAATAACTTTACTTGTTATCAAGATAATTATTCTATGTTTTTGAAGATCAATTTTTGATTGTTCATAATTTATATCTAACATAAATAACTTGATATTAGCTGTACATGATTATCAGATTAGCTTCGGAGATACAGAAATTATCACAGGAAAATAACATTATGTTTGCTATTTAGCAAGGTATTTAGAGATTGTTTATGATAAGATTATCGAATTTTAGATCGAGTTGATAGTAACAACAAAATCTCAACCTTAGCAAACAGGCTATCGTAATATGGTCCCCCGCAAAATCCTAGTTGTTGAGGATGAAAAAACCCTAGCCTCAAATATCAGAAAAAGTTTACAAAAGTTAGGCTATTCGGTTTCAGAAATAACTGAGTCCGGTGAAGAGGTAATAAAAAAGGTAGCAGAAACTCAACCCAATTTAGTATTAATTGATATCTACCTAGCTGGGGAAATTAACGGCGTGCGACTAGTGGATATTATCCAGAATCATTTCCATGTGCCTGTGGTACATATCATAAATCGTTCCGAATATAAAATCTTACAAGAAAATCAGGGAATTGAGCCTTTTAACTATATAATCAAACCATTTCTTGAAAATGATTTGCATTTTGTGATTGAAATGGCTCTGTATAAACATCAGAGTGAAAACAGATTACAAGAAGAAAAACAGAGGCTGACAGCAATTATTAACAGTATGGGTCGCGCAGTGATTGTGACATATGCAAATGGTTGTATTCAAATGATGAATCCAACAGCAGAAATGATCACTGGTTGGAAACAAAGCGAAGCTTTCGGTAAAGATTTAGTAGAAATTGTGAGCTTAGTTGACAAAGATATAGGAGAAGCAATTGAAAATTTAGCCACAAATGTAATCGAAGCAGGCGAAATTTTAGATCTACCGGAAAACTGTGCACTAATTACCAAAGATGGAAAAGAAATACCGATTGGGGATAATGTTGCACCCATCCGCGATCCAAATGGTAATATTACTGGTGCAGTTTTAGTTTTTCAAGACATTACTAAACGTAAGGAAACAGAGGCACAACTAATTCGCAATGCCTTTTATGATGGGTTGACAGAATTACCGAATCGTGTGTTATTTCTAGACAGGCTTAGACAAGCAATTGAACGTAGCAAACGTAAAAGCGATTATTATTTTGGAGTCTTGTTTTTAGATTTAGATAACTTCAAAGAGATTAACGATCGCTTTGGGCATGGAGTAGGGGATGATTTTTTAGTAGCGATCGCTAGACGTTTAGAGTCATGCTTACGTAGTGGCGATACTGTAGCACGATTTGGTGGTGATGAGTTTACCGTTCTTTTAGAAGATATTAGAGACATTACTGACGCTACCAACGTTGCCAGACGTATTCAAGACTCCCTAAGGTCACCCCTTAGTCTCGAAGGAAATCAATTATATACTACAGCCAGCATTGGTATTGCTTGGAATTGTAGTAACTATGAAGAACCTGCAACCTTGCTACGGGATGCCGATACTGCTATGTACAGAGCTAAGCGGCAAGGAAAAGCTACTTATGCGATATTTGAGTATTGACCGTCGCTTCCCAGCAATTAAAAATTAAAAATAAAAAAAGGGTACAAGCCCCTGAATTCATTTATCTAAATGTATTATAAATCCGTTATGGAAAAAACCGAAAAACAGAAAATGCTCGCAGGCGAGTTATATCTTGCAGAAGATCCCGAATTAGCTGCCGAAAATAAACGAGCTAGTCGTCTGTTGCGAAAGTACAATTCTACAACCGAAGAACAGCAACAGCAACGACAACAAATTTTGCAGGAATTATTTGGAAAAATTGGTCAAAAAGTAACAGTCATACCACCTTTTCACTGTGACTATGGCACTAATATTTTCGCTGGGGATAAATTATATATAAACTATGGCTGTGTAATTTTAGACTGCAATACAGTTCACATTGGTGATAATGTCTTATGCGCTCCTTACGTACAAATTTATACTGCCTATCACCCTACAGAACCCGAAATTCGCCTTTCTAGTAGAGAATTAGCAGCCCCAATTAAGATTGGTAATAATGTCTGGATTGGTGGCAGTGCAATTATTTGTCCAGGCGTAACTATTGGTGATAACACAACCATTGGTGCTGGTAGTGTAGTTACAAAAAATATACCTGAAAATGTTATTGCTGCTGGCAATCCTTGTCGCGTGATTCGGAATTTATCCTAGAATTTATACCCTCTAGCAATCCAATAGAGCCAGTCTGCGATCGCTTCTTGAGTTTCACTGTCAGCATCAATGGCTACTATTTCAGATAACTTGGCAGAATACACATCATCATCCTTACCATTAATATAAGCCACTTCTACAAACATATCTTTTAAGCACTCATCATCTGGTGCCATTCCCAGGACTTCAACTGTTTTCTCCTCCGCTGAACCTGATTTACGTGCTTTTTTAGTCCATTTAGCCATAAACGGAAAATTCAGAGTTTCTTCCAGGTAGTAGTACCAACCCATGGCCCGGTCTTCTTTATCTTCAGCATCTACAACGATCTCTGTTTGAATACGATGCTCTCGGTTTTCGTCAAGTTCAACACTAGGCATAAAACAACGGTTTGCGTATGATGCACTATATGGTATATCGTTTTTGCGAGTGTATGTCAATTTTCTAATTGATACTTCCATCCAAAAAAGGGAGTAGGGGAAGAATTATGATTCCTAACTCTGAACTTAGCACGGGCTAAACGCCCCGCTTTTGCTAACAGCACTTCGATAACGCCAGAAGCACTAGTGTATGTAGTCTACCTCGATCGCTAGCTCTATTGGTCTAGTACTCAAGTTTCAGACATGGCTTTACTTCTTAAAAACTTATAAATAAATTAAAGATAAACTTATTTTTGATTGCACCACAATACTAGGCTGAGAGCTAAATAATAGTAACTAGGCATCATTAAACATAACTATATTTTTGTAAGTTTTTATGCATAATGCCCTATTTATCAAACTTTATGCTCAATTACCATCAGTCATGTTTATTTACATCTACGTAATTTACTTTTAATTTTTAAGTGTATGAATTAAAAGATGCTATTAAATTGACAATTTCTTTATTTGAACTTTAAAAAACCCATTATTTTCGTGTTTTCAGATTAAGTTTTAACTAATAATAGTCAATTGATCGGACTTAACAGACGATTTAATAATAGAGCTTGAAAAAAGTATGGTAGTCTATAAAAAGAATAGCGAAGTATCTAGAAATCATTGATGCAAACCATCATGAAATACTATTAGTCATGTTCTTGGCAGCCACCTAAACACTTATATAAGTTGTTTATTATGCAAAAATACCCAAAGAAAAAAGCTTTTTTATAAGAACCCATAATTCACAATTTTGAGCCAGTGAATTTATTGAATTTAGAGACATAAACTCAATAGTTTTAAGAACATTAAACAGTCTAACATCCTGAATTTTACAGCCATTATGACCAGAGCAGAGTGTCTTCGACTCTGCTCGTGACTTCTCAGAGATTTTTAATGTGTTATTCAGCTAGCAATCAAACTTATTCTGTAAAAATAGAATAGGACTTACGCAAAAACTCTCTGAAACTCTTATTTCTTTGTGTCCTTTGCGGTTCGTTATTTCATGATTTTGCGTAAGTCCTGTAGAATAAGTTTTGATTGCAAACTCAACATAGAAAAAACAAATGAAAAAATCCGAGTAATTAAGCAAAAAAAGTAAAAATGCAAAAATCTTGAATTGGAAAATAAAATCTCAACAAAATCATTGAATTATCTAATATCAAGCGCACAAAAAAGGGAAGATATATGCGTTTTTCTCACTTTACAGGAATTATTAGTTGTACGACAGCAGCTTTTATATCAATTGCACCCATACAAGTAGAAGCTGCAACTTTTAAAGTCGAATCTGGAGTTACCAGTATAGATCGCGACCACGAAAATATTCTCAGAAATATCGGGCTAATTATCACAGACACTCAGGATACAGTCCCACCAATTCCGAGTGATTATCTAGTTGGCTTTCAAATCGACTCAGATACCAACTTTACCTTCAGTGACGAAGGCGGTTTTACTCCACTCTTCGGTACAATCGAGCATATTGGTACTGTTACCTTCAACCAGCAAATTACTGTTGGTAACTTTTCAATTGGTTTTGCTCCCGGACGTACTGTGCCTAATGCCAGTGGACTTGTTTTAAGAGACACAGTTTCTTCTGTTAATCCAATTTTGTTTGACTTGAGCGCTCCGCAATCTGTGACATTTGATGAACAAAATTTAACTCTAACTCTGGCTGATGTTCAATTGTTTATTTCTCCAGAGTTTGCTCAGACACTTGGCGATTCTAGTTTGGCAGGTTTGTTTGCTGGAACTGCACGAATCGATGCTAAAGTTGCTGCCGTACCCGAAACTGGAAGTGCTCTAGCAATTTTGGCTGCGGGTGCGGCTGTGTTGGTAGCTAGATTTTCTACTCAAAAAATTAAAAGCATTTGATATCCTCAAGCATTTCTAAATGCTTGTTAATAGGTGCAATGGTATTGGCAGCAATCATCCCACTAGCGGCGACTGCTGGTAAGCCGATACCGGGAAATGTCGAATCTCCACAGCACAACAACCCTGATAGGGGAGTGCTGGGACCGGGAAATATACCAGAACCAGCTGCAATTGCTGGGCCGTATGAACCTTGGTGACGACGCAGAAAACGCTCGTGGGTTAAAGGTGTGCCAACAAGGGTGACTTCGCAACGAGAACGAATATCTGGAATAACCCGTTCTAGCGCTTGCCACATTACCTCTGCACGCGATCGCTTTTGTTCGGCATATTCTTCACTTCTTCTATCCATCCCCCGCCAAATAGCATAGGGTTCATTTCCCGGAGTATAAACGTGAATCACATGCTTACCCGGTGGCGCTAGGGATGAATCAAGAACTGAAGGAATTGATATGACCACCAAATTTTGAGGTGCTGTTACGCCTAGTTCCCAATTATTCACCACGACGTAATGACATTGTAAATTTGGCTGTAATCCTTCGGCATCAATACCTAAATGCAGATGCATGAAACTATCGCACTCAGGCGTCGCTTGTCTTTGAGTGCGGAAATGTTTTGATACTGCATTTTCCGGTAACAGCTTCAGCGTGTCCCAAACCGATGCATTAGAAATTACTGCTTTGCGGGCGCGGATTTCTTGGCGATCGCGCAGACGCACACCCACCGCCCGATTACCCTCCACCAACACTTGCTCCACATGTGCGCTCAGCATGACCTTACCACCGTGACGCTGCAACCCTTGGACAAGGGCGTCAACTAAAGCACCACTACCACCAATCGGATAATCCAGTACCGCCCCTGGTTTATACCAATCAGCAAACATAAATGCTACCTCTGCGGCGATCGTGCCATCTGCTGGCAACCCAGAAAGCAGAAAACACAGCAAATTCAGCCAATTTTGGGTAAATTGGTCTTTGACAACACCATCCATAACCCGGCTGAAAGGCCTAGTCAGCTTGATCGTACTTGCAATATGTTTTGCTAGAGTTGGCGCAAATCGTCCTACAGTTTGAACTGCACCCAAATCAAAGCGTAATGCTGCCGGTGACATAGCCGTTGCTGCACTCGCCAGTGGTTCCATAATGCGCTGGAGTTGTTGCCATTCAGTTACAGCCTCACGACCACGCAATTTCATCAACACTTGAGAAAATTGCTCAGCCCCAACTGACGTATCGAAATAACCTTCTGGCAAAAAACAACCCCAAGTATCGTAGGTGACACACGGTAATTCAGAGCCAATGGCGTCTAGGACTTGCCGCAGCGGGTTCGTAGAGGGGCTGTAAGACAATCCAGAGTAGAGAGACGGGCCAGAGTCAAACTTGAAACCATTGCGCTCAAAAGTGTGGGCGGCACCACCAGGAATGGAATGACTTTCGCAGACTATCACATCAAAGCCATACCGTGCCAAAAGAGCAGCACAACTTAAACCGCCAATACCGCTACCGATGACAACTACATCTGTGTTTTGCATATCCTATGTTTGCAATGATAGTTTTTAAGATTTGTTAAGCGATATTTCGCAGTATAGCTTGTTCCGCTCGTTAGATAGTCCCATTCATTAAGGTCAACGCTAGGAATTAGTAAATCCTTGAGTTTATACTACTTATAGTATGACTTGAAGTAGGACATGGCTAAAATCTCTATTTCGCTACCGGATGAATTATTAACTTACATCGACCAACAAGTTGAAAACCGCAGTGCGCTAATTGAAAATCTCTTGAAACAATGGCGACAAGAACAAGAAGATGCTGCGCTAGCAATAGCTTGTTCTCTAGTGGATGAATTGGAATTAGGTTGGCAAAGTGAATGGCAGAACGTGGCGATTACCGACTGGGAAGCATCTGGCTCGTAACTTTCGATCCATCCTTAAGTACTGAGATTCGTAAAGCACGGCCAGCATTAGTAGTTTCTGGTACAGTATTCAATGCTCAGCGAACCAAGGTGACCGTTTTACCTTTTACATCAGCACGACCAGATGATTCTCGGATTTCGCCTGCGGTGGTTGCAGTACCTTCATCAGCGCAGAATAGGCTGTCTGTAGATAGTCTTTTGGTATGTGTTGAACCAATGACTTTTGACAAAATGCGTTTGATTCAACGATTGGGCGAACTAGAACCAGAGCTACTAAAACAGGCGCAAAGCATTTTGCGTCAATATCTGAAACTATAGGCTAAATACTGCTGATAATCGTCAAAAATCTAGAGATCTTTGTAGTTTTAAGCATTGCGATCGCACCCTATACTATGAGGCTAAATAACTTGTAAGCTAAACAAAAATCATCATGACCATTATCGTTTTTGGCAGCATCAATATAGACTTGGTAGCCACAGCACCCCGTTTACCAGTCGGCGGAGAAACCTTACTCGGAGAAAATTTTTTTCAAGTTTCGGGAGGTAAAGGAGCCAATCAAGCTGTAGCCTTAGCCAAACTGGGAATTCCTACTCAAATTGTCGGGCGTGTTGGTGCAGACAATTTTGGTGTAGAACTTGTCAAGAATTTGCAAGCATCTGGAGTGCAGACAAACAATGTTTTCGTTGATGAAACTGTTAGTTCTGGAGTCGCCATCATCACTGTAAGTCAGACTGGAGAAAATCAAATTGTTGTAATTCCTGGTGCAAATGGACGCGTCAATCGAGAAGATGTGCAACGATTATCTAGCTTATTACCAGAAGCTACAGCACTACTTTTACAATTAGAAATTCCCATTCCTGCGGTGGTTGCAGCAGCAAAAGCAGCCAGAAGCGCAAACATCAAAGTCATTCTTGACCCCGCACCGGCACAATCTAATTTACCTGCCGAACTTTATCCATTGATAGACATTATCACACCCAATGAAGTTGAGGCTGGTCAGTTGGTAGGTTTTGATGTGGATGGAGAGGAAACAGCAGCCAAGGCAGCTGAGATTTTATTGCAAAGGGGAGTTAAATGTGCGATCGTCAAATTGGGTGCTAAGGGTGTTTTTTGTGCAACTACCCAAGAAAAGTTTTTTGTACCTGCATTTCCAGTTCATGTAGTTGACACAGTAGCTGCTGGCGACGCTTTTAACGGTGGTTTAGCAGCAGCACTTTTTGAAGGAATATCTTTACATCAGGGAGTTATCTGGGGCGCAGCAGCAGGCGCTTTAGCCGCCACAAAATCAGGCGCACAAACTTCACTACCAGATAGGTTGACGTTTGATGCTTTTCTCAAAGAAAAAGTTAAGCTCATTCCATCCTCTTTTAGTGATGGCATTTCACGCTGACTGTTGACTGTTGACTGATGACTGTCAACATTTAACAGCCAAACTATTGCTCCAAAAATTTCATCCGCTGCCACCAAAGATTCAGGGGATAATAAACCACAGGTGCCCAGAGACTACTAAGAATCGCTGAAGCAAGGGCGACACGTTGGTAGTATGTCCAAATATTTCCAGCTTGGCGTAGGCTATGTCCACCGTAGGCATCACCCATAAAAGTTAATTGCAAACCAAAGATAGTTTCTCCCAAAACTGCCATCACAAAAACAATTACAGCAATAGAAATAAAATCCTCTTCCATAAAACGCTGTTTCTGGAGCAAACCAGTCAAAAGTCCCACTATACCTAAACTGAGGGCATGAGTAGGCAATGGTGATGTCATTCCATCTTGAAGTAGCCCCAAAATTATCCCCGCCAATGCTCCGGTAAACATTGTGCGCTTCACGCTCCAAGCCACCACCCAAATTAACAACCAGTTTGGGCCAATTCCCAATAATTCCATACCTGGCAAGCGGGTTGGCAACAAGAGTAAACATAAGATTACAGACCCAACTGTCACCACCCAACCCATCAACTGACGTACAGCAGGATGCCAACCAGAAAGGGGTGGAATTTGGATTTTCGATTTTCGCTTTGGCGATTTTGGCTTTTTCTGTCTGCTGCCAACAAATGCAGGAATCTTCATTTTTGTGTTGATTTTCAAGGAAGAATTTACTTAACGTGAATTCGATGTACAGGATTTTGACCTCACCCCCAGCCCCTTCAATGAGAGGGGAGCAAAAAGCCTAATTTTTCATTACTCCTCCCTCTCCTTCGAGGAGAGGGAGGCTGGGTGGGTGAGGTCTGTCAAATTCACGTTTACTTAGACTTTTGTTCTACCGACTTTTCGGTTTCCAAATCTTGGTTTTCTAGCTTTGGATAGACAGCTACCCAATCTAGAAAGCGTATTGGCGGAAAAAGCTCAACTTTGGCTACCGAGGCTGGAAGTTTCTTTAAATTCAGCGACTTGATTCGTCCTACTGCCAACCCAGATGGAAATTTCTTACTATAAGCAGATGTGGAAACTAAATCTCCTACCTTTGCATTTGGGACTTTTTCATAAAACTCCAGCACAGCCTCCGCAGAAAAATCTCCTCGCAAAACACCTTTAGCGGACGTGCGGCTAATTGTTACACCTACTTGACTCTTAAGGTCACTGATTAACAACACACGGCTAGTATTGGGAGTTACACTCTCCACTAGACCAACCAATCCCCCATCGGCCTTGACTATATAGCCTTCCTGAATCCCAGAATTAGTACCCCGATTCAGGGTAACTTGTTGCCACCACTGGTCAGCACTACGTCCCACCACCCGTGCTGGAATTGGCTTTGATGCCAGTGGTTCTTTTTCCACATAGCCCAATAAATTTTGTAACTTTTTCTTTTCACTTTCCAAATCTACTATGCGAGTTTGTAACTCTAATACCCGTGCATCTCTGAGGCGTTCTTCTGGAGTTGGCCCTGACTGTAACATCTGCAACGGACGGGTAATTGTATAGTAAGTCTCAAGTACCAACTCGCCTTGAGTCTGTCGCAATATCCAAGCACTACCAGCTATTAGAGCTAACACCCCGATTTGTAATCCTTTATGATCCCACCAACGCCGTACTGTAACCATATATACCTATATATACTTAATAATTAAGTTCTACCTGGATTCTATTTATATAAAACCCAAATAGAACTCAAATAGAACTTAAGTCTGATAATTTTTCGCTACATATTGCGAGAGCGAGCGCTGAAAACTCGTTCCATTTGCTTAAAGTTTTCTAGCACACGACCTGTCCCCAGCACAACACAGCTTAAAGGATCGGCGGCAATGTGGGTGACAATCCCTGTTTCATGGCTAATCAGGGTATCTATACCTTTGAGCAAAGCACCACCACCAGCCAGCATAATACCTCTGTCAATAATGTCTGCTGCTAGTTCTGGAGGCGTCCGTTCCAATGTCCGTTTCACAGCTTCTATAATTACCGATAACGGTTCGAGCATACTTTCACGGATTTCTGGGCCTTTGATTGTTACAGTTCGTGGCAGACCAGAAAGTAAGTGTAACCCTCGGACTTCCATCATCAGATCGTTATCATCGTTAGTGGGATATGCAGAGCCAAGGCGAATCTTGATCTCCTCGGCGGTACGTTCACCAATCACTAAGTTGTGCATTTTCTTCAGATACTGAACGATTGATTCAGTTAGTTCATCCCCTGCAATGCGTACTGATTCGCTCAGCACCGTACCTTGAAGACTTAGGACTGCAACTTCTGTGGTGCCGCCGCCAATATCAATGATCATGTTACCAGTAGGCTCAGTAACAGGTAGTCCTGCTCCAATTGCCGCTGCTACAGGTTCATCAATTAAGTAAACTTCCCTTGCCCCGGCTTGTTGAGCTGCATCCATCACAGCTCGCCTTTCTACTCCTGTGACACCGCTGGGAATGCCAATGACAATCCTCGGTAAAATTAAGGATCTACCTTCATTTACACGTTGAATAAAGCTTTTGAGCATCAGCTCGGCAACCTCGAAGTCAGCGATTACGCCATCGCGCAGGGGGCGGAGAGCAATCACATTTCCAGGCGTCCGACCGAGCATTTTCTTGGCTTCTTCTCCTACAGCCAAGGCCACCTTTTCATTTTGATCGATGGCAACCACTGAAGGCTCTTGGAGTACAATACCTTTACCAGATACATAAACAAGGGTGTTAGCGGTACCGAGGTCGATACCCATATCCCATGATGTGCGAAAGTTCCTGAAAAGACCCACGCGTCTCTAAGCCCCCTATGTGCTACTTTTTGACTACAACAGTAAGAGTTAATTGTGTTATATGCTATTCGTTTCTATCCTGAGTCCAGTAAACTAGACTATATTTTTATATAATTCCCAGCAATTTTTACTATGTCTCAGGCATCTATTTTTTGATATTCTCTCGTTGACTTAGTATATCCGTATACTTTTATGTGTTTCTCCCAGTTTTATGTATAATTTTTCAATTCAATCATATTGTTAACTCTTTAACGCATTATTTTCAATAGTTTGCCAATCAGCTATGATAGGAGTCTCAACTAACAAGTACACCTGTACTAAAAGGTAACGCACATGAGTATCAATGTTGTCACCCTCATTGGCCGTGTAGGCGGCGACCCAGAGATGAAGTATTTTGAGTCTGGTAGTGTTAAGTGTAGATTGACACTAGCTGTTAATCGCCGTACTAAGGAAGGCGAACATACTGATTGGTTTAATTTGGAACTATGGGGAAAAACGGCAGAGGTGGCAGGCAATTATGTACGTAAAGGTAGACAAATTGCAGTCAAAGGTTCGTTGAAGTTTGACACATGGAGCGATCGCCAAACAGGAGCAAACCGTTCATCACCAGTGATTCAAGTAGACCAATTAGATTTATTAGGCTCTAAACGCGATGGTGAAGGAGGCGGAGATTTTTCGCCAGAGAATTTCTAATTGCTCAATAGTCATTATGTCATTAGTCCTCTCTTACAAAGTTCTGATCTAAGGAAGCCTTAGCTCAGACTTTGCGCTTTGTCTAAAGTAAGGACTAATGACTATTGTAGAGACGCGATTAATCGCGTCTCTACTAATGACTAATAACTAATTTGCAACGTCACCGATGCTTCTACTTCTTGTTCGCCACCAACTACAGGGGTGGAAACATCAGCTGCATTCTCTAATTTCAGATTACCACTACGCACTAACACAGGTTGTGGAGGTGGAGTGGCATTATTAACTTGAATGCTTACCACTTCTTTGGGTGCCAAACCCAAAGTACTGAAAACGGCATTAGCTTGCTGTCGAGCGTTTTGGGTAGCTTCTGCTAATGCATCGTTTTGCGCCCTAGTAATCGCTTCATCATTGGCAACAAAACTAATACCATCAATTTGTGTTGCGCCGGCTTTGACTGCACCATCTAATAATTTACCAGTTTGATCGATGGGAATGCGAAAACTCACAGTGTTATTGGCAGCATAGCCTGTAATCCGCTGCACATTGTTGTTGTAGCTATAAACTGGGTTGAGCCGGATACCAGTAGTTTGTAATTTTTCCACATTTTGGTTTTTCAGAAACGTAACCACAGCCGATGACCTGCGGGCAGCTTCTTGCTGTACTTCTTGTGCAGTTTTACCTTGAATTTCCACTCCTAAACTGACTTGCGCTATGGTTGTGGGAATTTCTTGGGTTCCACGACCGTTAACAGTCAAGGTTCGCCACAATTTCTCCTTTTCTTGTGCCAACGCAGGCAGTGTAAAAGTTGTACATAAAAGTAAAGTTAAAGACAGTATTTTCCACAAGTTTGCAGATGGAAACGGAGAACCGGGTAAAGCGGCTCTAGTCATAAGATTTGCACTCCTCAGAACAAATGTTTTTAATTAAGCGTATGTAGCAATCCTTTGGTGACTGTTGAAAGTTAACAGCTACCACAAGTTTTTCATAATTCAAATGCGATCGCTAGATACGATTTGTATGTTTATACTTTGACACCGCCAGAATCAAAAGCGGGAATGGTTACATTTTTGGAAACTAAAAAAATCACATTAGTTTGTTGGGAGATTTGGGTATGGCGTATTGGCTGCTGAAAACTGAACCAGAAAATTATTCCTACTTCGATTTGGAACGGGACGGCAGTACAATTTGGGATGGAGTCAACAATGCTCTAGCGCTCAAACATATACGCACCATGCTAATTGGTGACTTGGCGTTGATTTATCACACAGGCAAAGAACGACAAGTTATGGGTGTAGCAGAAATAATTAGTCAACCTTATATCGATCCAGCACTCAACGATAGCAAACGGGCAGTTATGGATGTGCGGGCAGTGCGAAGAGTACAGCAACCCGTCACCTTAGCCCAAATTAAGCAGGATGAAAAATTTACAGACTTTGACTTGCTGCGACTTCCTAGACTGTCTGTAGTCCCGGTTTCTCAAGTCTATTGGCAGTGCTTGGTGGATTTATTAGGGATTGGGGACTAGGGACTGGGGATTAGGGCATAGGGAATAGCGAATGAGTCTTTGATAGTCGCCCACGAGTCTTTGATAGTTGCCTACGAGTTTTTAAACTCCACCCCTCTAACCCCAGTCCCCAATCCCCAATCCCCAGTCCCTTTTACAACCTGCAAATATCGTATCGAAAGATAGACGTTTTTCAGAAACGCGTCAAAATCAAAGAGAAGGATTTTCACAGAACCCAATGCATTTGTTAAATCCAATCAACTTCTCTTTTCCTCTGCTGGCTAGCGCAACAGAAGCCGCAGACAGTTCAATGGTAGTAGCAGCAGTGCTACTAAGCTTAGTAGTAATTTACCTCGCCAGCAAAGTTGGTGGAGAGTTATCAAACCAAATAGGTTTGCCGCCCGTCTTAGGCGAACTCGTAGGTGGTGTAGTAGTCGGTGTCTCTGTTTTCCATCTTTTGGTGTTTCCAGAAGGCGGCACAGACGCTTCTAATTCTTTGATTATGACCTTTCTGCAAACTACTGCTGGTTTATCTCCCGAAGCCACTCCAGCGGTGTTTGCAGCACAGTCCGAGGTCGTTTCTGTTTTAGCAGAATTGGGCGTGATTATCCTGCTGTTTGAAATCGGTTTGGAGTCGAACTTAAAAGACTTAATGGCAGTGGGTATCCAAGCCACTGTCGTCGCAGTGGTGGGGGTGGCAGTACCCTTTGCCGCTGGTACTGTGGGACTGATGACTTTGTTTGGTATCAGTGCTGTCCCGGCCATTTTTGCGGGAGCGGCTTTGACTGCTACTAGTATTGGAATTACTTCCAAAGTGCTATCAGAACTGGGGCGACTCAATTCTAAAGAAGGGCAGATTATTCTCGGTGCTGCCGTGATTGACGATGTTCTGGGAATTATCGTCTTAGCGGTAGTTGCCAGTTTAGCTAAAGATGGCGTGGTAGACGTTAGCAAAGTCATTTATTTGATTATCAGTGCCACTAGTTTTATTTTGGGATCGATATTGCTAGGCAATGTTTTCAATAAGTCTTTTGTGGCGATCGCTAACCATCTGAAAACACGGGGAGGAGTAGTGATACCGGCATTCGTCTTTGCCTTTGCTATGGCATATTTGGCCGCTGTCATCCATTTAGAAGCAATTCTGGGAGCTTTTGCCGCAGGTTTAGTCTTAGAAGAAACAGATAAGCGTAAAGAACTGCAAACGCAAGTCTGTCCCATTGCCGATATGCTTGTGCCAATTTTCTTTGTCACCGTTGGTGCAAAAACCGATTTGGGAGTCTTAAACCCAGCGATTCCCGATAATCGGGAAGGCTTAATTATGGCAACTTTCCTGATTGCAGTAGCCATTCTCGGTAAAGTGATCACAGGCTTAAGCGTGTTTGGTCAACCGGAAATCAACCGTTTAGCGATCGGTGTGGGGATGATTCCTAGAGGTGAAGTTGGATTAGTATTTGCTGGCGTCGGCGCTGCTAGCGGCGCTCTCTCCAAGCCACTGGGAGCAGCAATTATCATGATGGTTATCTTAACCACGTTTTTAGCTCCTCCCTTGTTACGATTTGTATTTCCAGAACCAAAAACTGTGGATGCAGGCTCAGAGCAACTAGTTTTAGATGGTGCTTCTGGTACTTCGTTGGTAATCGAACCACCCCAGTCGAAGGTATCAGTGTCAGAAGTAACTCCAGAATCCCGCGATAGTTAATCACTGGAGTATGGGGCATTAGGAGTGCTGAGCTAAGAGTTATATTCTCCCCTCTGCCCCATCTCCCTCCTAAAATTGGAAACTTCTCTTGCCAAATCTCCGTCCCGTGTGATTATAAAATTGTCGTTTGTTTATAGTTTCTACTAGTATTCGGAATGTTACTTGTTTCCAGTTTTCCCCTGCTCCTCATCCCAATTTCTATCGAGAAGCGTAATTTATAAATTTCTCTTCCCTACTCCCCCCAAAGTGAAAGTTACGATTTAGAAAGCAGATTGTTATCAGTCTTAATTTGAAGATTTTTCTAGTAATTGGGGAGTAGCACCCATTAAGAAAGCTAGATCGACTGAAAGTAGTGGGAATTATTTACTCAGTGCATCAATGGCAACGAACAACAAACAGTTATCTGTGAACAATTATCAGTTATCTAGTTTTATTAGGAGTCAAAGCTGCCCATCTCTATAGATGGAAGCTTTCTTGGATTTAAATCCCGATATCAAACCTGGCAATCCTTCGCTGTTAAATCATATTGATTTAAGTGTGTCTTTATACCAGCTTAATCAAAAAAGGCATCAAAGCTCAAGTTTAGGTGGTGAAGGTGTGATGATTTACCAATGAATTGAGATTTTAACCGAAGCAGTGCTGAGCCATGAATACTAACAAATAAGCCAAATAAAGTACATAAAATACTGATTGTTTGGCAATTTAATCCAAGAGTTATACGAGGGTTTAGGCTTGTTGAGATCTAAACTTTGGTGACCTTGGACTATATACTCAGCACTACTGAAGGCTCCCATGAATGTGAATTAGGAGAAAGGACTGTGAAATTACACTGGTTACTACCCAGCGCGATTGGAACTATCTTGATGCTATCGTCGCCTGCAATGGCGGCAAGACTAGAATCTTGGCGCTTTGATGCCAATCAAAACAAACTGGAAATTAATACTGTGGGGGATGTTCAACCCCAAGCACAACTAATTTTCAACCCGACTCGGTTGGTAATTGATTTGCCAGGAACAACGTTTGGGCGTCCCCAAGTCACCCAACAGGTAGGTAATGGTATTCGTTATATCCGTGTTGGGCAGTTTGATACAGAAACAACGCGCATAGTCGTCGAATTGACTCCTGGTTATACTTTAGACCCTAACAAAGTCAAATTTGTGGGCACAACTGGTGATCGCTGGACAGTGCAATTACCTAGACCAGAAGTTGATAAAGCAGCATCACCTCCAAGAAATATTTACAGTGTAGTAACCCCAGACTCCAGTCCTCAACCCCAATCAAGAGTTGTCGCCACTCCACAAGCGAGGACTCAAATTGAGAGCCTGCAAGTTACAGGTGATGGATTTTTCGTCCGCACCAGCGGTGCTAATCCTCCGATTCAAGTAATTCGCAGCCGCGATCGCGCTAGCATTTTCATAGATATCTCTGGCGCATCTTTATCACCACGCCTAATACAGCAAAATAATCAGCCCGTTAATAAACATGGGGTTAGCCGCGTTGAATTCACTCAACTACGAACTCAACCCCCTGGTGTTCGTTTAACTTTGCGGGTAAATAAAAATAGCCCAGACTGGCGAGCAACTAAAAGTGGTGCTGATGGTTTGGTAGTTCTGCCTAGCCGTGTTGTCACATTACCTGGAAGCAATAATTCTGATAACCAGTCAGAACCTGTTTCTTTTCCCAGCAGACCACAGGCTAACGACTCGCCAGCTACAATTGAGTCCGTGCAACTGGCTGATAATGGCACACAACTGCTGATTAGAGCTGACCAGACTGTATCTGCTACGGGAGCCTGGGACAGAAACTCTGGTCTTTTTCGCGTTACAATTCCCAATGCTAAGTTAGCTCCCAGAGTCATAGGCCCTACATTTGCTCCCAATAGTCCCATTCTTCGGGTACGCCTGCAATCGCAAGAACCCAACACAGTTGTTGTCTTAGTGCAACCAGCCGCTGGAGTGCAACTTGGGCAACCCAATCGAATCAGCGACCAGCTTTTAGCTATAGCGATACAAGGCTCTCGTCGAGTTGTCACACTTCCTGGAAGACCCCCCTATACTGTACCCCCGCTACCACCGATAAACCGGGGCCCATTCCCAGACCCAAATAATCCCAATCCCCAACTCCCAAGACAACCACAACGCCCAGCTACTAATGGACGAGTGGTAGTACTGATTGACCCAGGACATGGCGGTAAAGACCCTGGAGCAGTGGGTCTTGGCGGAGTACGGGAAAAGGACATCATCTTGCCTATTGGTAAAAAAATAGCTCAAATTTTGCAGCAAAATGGCGTTCAAGTAGTTATGACGCGCGATTCTGACTATTTTGTTACCCTTCCAGGACGGGTGCAATTAGCAGAGCGAGCTAATGCCGATGTGTTTGTTAGCATTCATGCTAATGCAATCGGGCCGGGTCGTTCCGATGTCAGTGGGTTGGAAACCTATTATTACGACAGTGGTTTGGGTTTAGCTCGCATTGTCCATAACAGTATTCTCCAAAGCATAAATGTCAGAGATAGGGGAGTGCGGCGAGCCAGATTTTATGTCCTCAGGAAAAGTTCTATGCCTTCGATTCTCGTAGAAACAGGTTATTTGACTGGTCGAGAGGATAACGCTAAGCTCAGAAGCTCAGCTTACCAGAATCAAATGGCAGAAGCGATCGCTCGTGGCATTCTGCAATACCTAAAGAGAAGATAAATAATTTTGTCTAACATTGTTGAGTAAATTCATTTAAATGATTACTAAATTTATACAATTTAATAGCGATCGTGATCGGGTTATCGTATATTCAAGGGTTTAAGACCTCTCTCTTACAAAGTCTACAGGTAGCATATTTTGGGTCGGGGTTTAAATCCCCGACTCAAAATGTCTTAAATTTTGAATTTTGAATTTTGAATTGTTATTGCTGGTGTTGGGAACAAATTAGCTTCACCTGGACTCATGAAAATCTTCAACTCCCAATTGGCATAATTCTAATTACTCCTTGGGGTAGAAAATTACTTATTTCTTTTCCTGCTTTACCTAAAAAATTTAGGTATTCTTGCGGCGGGACAAGAGTCTCTTGTTTGTTATTGTCATCTGATGCTTGATGCGTCTAAGTTATATGGGCTAATGGCATGGCAAAATCGGATGAGCGTGCTATATTTTACGCCATTAGCTGTGTCTTAATAACAGCGCAAAACTCAAATGTAGGCGGTGACGGTGTGAGGATTTGCCAATATGTTGAGATGTTGACGGCTCCCATGAATGTGAATCAGGAGAAAGGACTGTGAAATTACGCTGGTTACTACCCAGTACTATTGGAACTATCTTCATGCTGTCGTCGCCGGCAATGGCCGCGAGACTGGAATCTTGGCGCTTTGATGCCAATCAAAACAAGCTGGAAATTAATACTTTGGGAGATGTCCAACCCCAAGCACAATTAATTTTCAACCCAACTCGGCTGGTAATTGATTTGCCAGGAACGACATTTGGGCGTCCGCAGCTAACTCAACAAGTCGGTGGTGCAATTAGCGCTATCCGCATCGGGCAGTTTGACGAGCAAACAACGCGCATAGTCGTCGAATTGACCCCTGGTTATACTTTAGACCCCAAACGAGTGCAATTTGTAAGTACAACTGGCGGTCGCTGGATAGTACAATTACCTACGCCAGAAGCTGAAAATGTACCTGCAAGAAATACTCAACAGCAAGAAATAGCGACAGCAACTCCACCAAGAACACCTATACCAGCGTTATCTCCCAGAAGTATTTATAATGTGGTGACAACCGACACCGTTAATCCACTTAACAAGGGAACAGTTGTCGCCAGAGTTACTCAAATTGAAAACTTACGAACTACAGGCGATGGCTTTTTCGTCACCACCAGTGGCGGTAATCCTCAGATTAAAGTAAATCGGAGCAGCGATCGCCAGCTTATTAATATTGATATCGCTGGTGCAACTCTCTCACCTAATCTCCAGCAGCGAGATGTACCAATTAACCGCTACGGGGTGAGTCGCATCCAGTTCTCACAACTGGAAAGTAGCTCATCTGTTGTTCGCATGACCTTACAGGTGGACAAAAATGGTTCTGACTGGCGGGCAACTACCAGTACTATTGGTGGTTTCGTGGTTCTGCCCAGTCGTGGTGTTGCCCAGTTGCCAGGGAATAATACCCCATCTGCCGTACCATATGCCAACAATTCAACTGCCACTATTGAGTCTGTGGAATTAGCAGGTAATGGCACACAACTGTTAATTAGAGGCGACCAAAGCTTATCTGCTACAGGAGGGTGGGATAGAACCTCTGGTCTATTCCGCATCACCATCAACAATGCTCAATTAGCTCCTAAAGTTAAAGGGCCTACTTTTAATGCTAATAGCCCTATTCTCCGCGTTCGCCTGCAACCACAACCAGCCAACACTGTTACCGTCTTAATTCAACCAGCAGCCGGAGTGCAAATTGGCGAACTCAACCAAGTCGGCGACCAGCTTTTGGCTTTAGAATTACGGCGTCCTGGTAATATACCCCCCATTGTTTTACCTCCCCTACCATCACCAAACCAAGGTCAATTCCCCAGCCCTACAGATAATCGTCCTCCTATATCCCAGTCACAGTCACGTCCCCCGGTTCCTAATGGAAAATTGCTAGTAGTTCTTGACCCAGGACATGGTGGTAAAGACTCAGGTGCCCCTGGTTTGGGCGGACTATTAGAAAAAGATGTAGTCTTGCCTATTGGTAGAAGGGTAGCAGCAATTTTAGAGCAAAATGGTGTACAAGCAGTATTAACACGGGACGCTGACTTTTTCGTAGAACTTCAGGGACGCGTAGACATCGCAGAGCGAGTTAATGCGACTTTGTTTGTTAGCATTCACGCTAATTCGGTTGATAATCGTCCTACTGTCAATGGCTTAGAAGTCTATTATTACGAAAGTGGTTATGCTCTAGCTGATGTAGTTCGTAATTCAATTCTGCAAAACATCCCTACTATTAAAGACCGGGGAACCCGCAAAGCCAGATTCTACGTTCTGAGGAAAAGCTCTATGCCCTCGATTTTAGTGGAAACAGGCTATATGAGTGGTTATGAGGATAATCCCAGATTAGCAACAGCAGAGTATCAAAATCAGATGGCAGAAGCGATCGCTAGTGGCATACTCAAATACTTACGGCAGAGGTAATATAGTAAAAATTACTCATTCAAGAGGTAGTATTTAGACTTCTTTTTCGTACAGAATTTAGTGGTAAGTTTGTAAATTCTCTGCTAAATTCTGTATTTTATATCCAAAAACCTAAATCAATAATCTGCCTGTGTATTCATCTGCCATTTTTGAAGGAAATCTTGACGACTTTTCTAATCAAGAACCCCAACATGCCCCAATTGGTATCTTTGATAGTGGTGTCGGAGGACTGACGGTACTGCGGCAACTATATCGCCAACTGCCTAATGAATCAATTGTTTACTTTGGGGATACAGCTCGGCTTCCTTACGGAATTCGTTCACAAGCAGAAATTTTACAATTTACCCGTGAAATCCTCACCTGGCTACAACAGCAACGGGTAAAAATGGTGATTATGGCTTGCAACACCAGTTCTGCCCTAGCTTTAGAAACTGTGCGTCAAGAATTCAACATACCTATACTGGGAGTAATCCTACCAGGGGCAAGGGCAGCAGTCCATCAAGGAAAGCGCATCGGTGTAATTGCCACTCCAGCCACAGCTAAGAGTAATGCTTATAAGCACGCCATACTCGAAATTAATCCGGACATCCAAGTCTGGCAAGTTGGATGTCCGGAGTTCGTGCCACTGATTGAGCAAAATCGCATTCACGACCCTTACACTACTGAAGTAGCACGAGCCTATTTAGAACCTTTATTGGAGCAGGAAATTGACACCTTAATCCACGGCTGTACCCATTATCCGCTCCTCACACCAGTATTGCGATCACTCCTCCCATCTCAAGTCCAATTGGTTGACCCAGCTGTTCATGTTGTCGCTGCTTGTGCCCAAGAACTAGACTTGCTAGGCTTAAGAAATACCCACCCACCACTACCAACTCACTTTGCCGTCAGTGGTTGTCCACAACAGTTTTCCCAGTCCGGAGTTCAGTGGCTAGGCTACACACCGCTGGTAGAACAGGTTTGCTTCAGTGATATCGCTATTTCCCAACCACAATAAAATTAGTTTGCTTATAGTCATTTGTCCATAGTCATTTGCAAATGACTAATGACTAATGACTATTGACTATTGACTGCTTCAGTCACCTTTGCCCTGACTGATATTTCCTGCTCGCGTTTTCCTTCAACAGATGAAGCAAAACTGGTCGGAGCAGTTTTTGTACCCGTCCGTTTTGCTAGTGCTAATAACAGGTAGACTGTGAACAAATATCCAGACGCTAAAATAAAAATCATCATAGGCACACTTCCGTAAATCATTGTTCTACTAGCACCCTTGGCAACCAATACAAAATTTCATGAAATTAGTAGAACTTCAGCCAACCAAGTACGTTCTTGATGACTGTAGTTTGCTATGGTAAATCTACCTATAGAGATAAGATTCTCTAAGGACGAATAATTGATTATCTAATGCAACTTTTAGCAGACCATAAATCCCACAGCAGTTAATTTGCCAAAAAACAACCTAATACTGCAATTCTCAGCGGTCTACTCGATCTGCCTTATTTTTGCTCACATTACTGTGACAGGAGCAACCCTCGCACTCAACGTCCGCTAAAGTTGTCTGGCTTTGAGCCAAGAAGGTCATAAAGCATAAGCCTATAACCTACTTGACGTTAGCCTACCATTAGCGACGTTTGTTTAGCGTCTCGCAAAGAAGGAGCGTCACCTTAAGGGTTTCCCATAGGGATATCCCATAGCTCCAGACTAGGAGTTTCGCATATCGTCGGAAAAATCAAAGGAGTTATTCCATTAACATTACCAACGGATAGTTATTTTATACACACAACTCCCATTTCAGTAAAATCAACTAACAGGTGATTTACTTTTGGTGTGTGAGTATTTGAAAAATTTAAAATTCCTATATTTTAGCGTAACACAACAGCCCTGAATTTTAAGCCTACTGGTCTGCTAAATTTCAAATTTTTTCAATAGCTACACTTGGAACTGGAAAAAAATTTGGTGTTATACTAATCAATCTAATTTAGATTTTATCAAAATAGTCAATCAGCAATAATACCTAATTTACTTTTGTTTTGTCTGTAGGGCACAACGTACATATACGCCAAGTAGATACCCTGGCATCTTGGAGTAGCCAGTTGATTCCAATTCTTGTCAAACGGGCACTGCTAAAGCCTTATTTTTATCTTCTAGGTAGTGACTTACACTTTACGAAAATTTTACAATAACTCAGTAATACGATCTTCTGTGAACACTTTTCCCATATTGTCAAAACCTCTATCAAGCTTAAGCATAATTGCTTATTGACAAAATAGCGGTAGCTGTAAACTCATCAATAAACTTCTGAGTATGGGATTAGCTAATGAAAACTTTGCGCTGGCACAGGGTTATCTTAAAATGAGTAAAGGATATGTAAACTTTCGTAACCTAAGTCAGAGTCCGCCCATCCATGACCCCAGCCACCTCCCTGTTTACCCCTGTGGAAGCAGACCTGCGACAACTAGCCGATAACCTCAAACAGCTAGTTGGAAATCGCCACCCCATTCTGTTTGCAGCCGCCGAACATTTATTCGGTGCTGGGGGAAAGCGTATCAGGCCAGCAATTGTCTTGCTAATATCGCGGGCAACAATGTTAGACCAAGAAATTACTCCACGTCACCGCCGCTTAGCTGAGATTACCGAAATGATTCATACAGCAAGCTTGGTACACGATGATGTGGTAGATGAATCAGACGTGCGGCGAGGCGTTCCCACCGTTCATAGTTTGTTTGGTAACCGCATTGCCATATTAGCAGGAGATTTTCTCTTTGCCCAATCTTCGTGGTATTTAGCAAACTTGGATAACTTGGAGGTCGTGAAATTGCTCTCAGAAGTGATTATGGATCTAGCTACTGGGGAGATTCAGCAGGGATTGAATCGTTTTGATGCTAGCATCTCTATTGAAACTTACCTCCAAAAGAGTTATTACAAAACAGCCTCGTTAATTGCTAATAGTTCTAAAGCTGCTGGATTACTCAGTGAAGTGTCCCGAGAAACTGTTGAGCATATGTACAGCTATGGTCGTCATCTTGGCATAGCATTTCAAATTGTCGATGACATTCTAGATTTCACCAGTACCACAGACACCTTGGGTAAACCAGTGGCGTCAGACCTCAAAAGTGGTCATCTGACTGCACCCGTTTTATTTGCTTTAGCCGAAAAACCATACTTGGAAGTGCTGATTGAAAGAGAATTTGCTCAAGAAGGAGATTTAGAGCAAGCATTAGTACTGATTCAAGATAGTCAAGGTATACAGCAAGCCCGAGAATTAGCAGCTGATCATACTAAATTGGCAATTGAACATCTTGCAGTTCTGCCACCTTCAGAGTCTCAGCAGGCATTGGTGAACATAGCTGATTATGCACTGAGTCGGCTCTATTAAATCAGTTCTCAGCTAACAAATTTTAGATTTTAGATTTTGGACTTCGGCTTCTCTACGAGATGCTACGCGAACCCTCAGTCAAACGATTTTGGATTGAATGATTAAAAACTCAAAATTTAAAAAAGACTGGTTCGCACAGGGTCTTTGGTTTTGGTCTTCACCTCATCACGAAACAGATAAGTGTCAGTTACGTAAGTTTTGGCTAGTGAAACCTGCCCAACTATTGTTGGATGGGTATTTATAGCTCAGCAGAAGTTAAACAAAAAAAATTGAGAATTGTTCACTAGTAACTGTTTTTTAATCAATTTTAGATATTTCAGAGAGTTGAAACCCAACCTAAGAGTCAGCAGAAGTTAAACAAAAAAATTGAGAATTGTTCACTAGTAACTGTTTTTTAATCGATTTCAGATATTACAAAGCGATAAGGAAAAAAATAGTTTCCCGATTGAGCAAATTTTTGCAGACAGTTTGGAAATTGAAAATTTTTCAAAAATTTATGAGCGCCAATTTTTGGTGCTCATAAGTTTTAAAGACAGATGTTGCATTGTATCGAAAAAATCTCACATCCCAAATAATTCTATGCAATATCAGGGGGTATGTGTTTAGGGGATCGCATCTGTCGCAGGTGTTGTTGCATAAGTTTTTCTAGCTGACTTCGCCGGACTTCAAAGGTATGAGTGGTCTGACCCGGCGTTTCCAAAAAAACGATACTATCTACGGGTTCCAATGCCAGCAATTGAAACAAAATATGGGTCACCGGAACAATTTTAGTTAGCATTTGAGGGTCAAGCCCAGCAGTGGAAATTAGGGAGACATCTTGTATGGTAGGAAAAGCGTAAACCACTCGCTTTTCCAATCCTGGATTAGTACGATTGCTCAACGTAGTTAAAACCCAGTTGCCCTCTGAACTTTGGAGAATATAGTACTGGGAGTAACGTAATTTTTGAGCGATCGCTCTTAAGGCAGGAGAAATTGCTGAAATCAGATTTGGTGTTATACCATCGCGGGGTGCATTGTCAATCAGCAATTGAATTTGTGCTTCTAAATCCATAATGACTTGTATACGGCTCCTGGGTAATGGCAATAACATCTATCAAAATGTGAACAATCCCATTAAATTTGGGAATAATAAAATCAGGCAGATCTTAAACGTAGGTAGGGCCTGCATTTAGCTTATAAGCAAAACCCCAAAAGCCAACACCCACGGTCGTACAGGTTGTATTTAAATAACTTAAGGTCTTTTGAAAACCGAGACTATGAATTCAGCCGCAACCGCAACTATTCCATCTGCAACTTTTCTGGGAGAAAATTCTATTGGTGTGGAGGCGATCTTTCAACTCCTCTCCAGGGAGTTTCAGCAGTCAACCAAAGCTTCACAACAGAATTGCCACGATGTAGCAAGACGAATCACCACTGAAGTCTACCGGATTTGCAGTGAAAGCAAACGAATCCAAGCTTCCGGGGCTGTGGAAAGCTCGGCACTCACCCTCGCCCGACATCGGCTGCAACAGTGTCTTAGGTACTATCAGTTAGGTTCAAATCGAGGCAGGGTAGAATTACACAGTACTTTGAGCGCTATTATTTATCGTTACATTAATCCTCCTCAGAAGCAATTGAGCTATCAAGGACGGCTGACCATAATTGAAGATTTTCTACAAAGTTTTTATCTAGAAGCATTAAACGCTTTCCGGAGAGAAAATCAACTCGGTGCCACTTACCGCCCACAAACGCTTCTGGAATTGGCCGAGTATATGGCATTTACTGAACGCTATGGTAAGCGACGAATTCCCTTGCCAGGTCGTCAGCAACAGCTAATTATCCTCAGAGCGCAAACTTTCTCCCAACAGCAACCCCCCGAAACCAGCGTAGACATAGAACAAGCCGCAGAAGGTAGCAATAGTGATGGCGACGGTTGGGAAGAACCAGCCATTCAGCAATTGCGCTCCACAATGGCAACGCAAACAGAAGCCGAACCAGAAGAAGACACCTTGCGTTCCGTTGTGATTACGGAATTAATGAATTACCTCGAACAACGACAACAATCTGACTGTGCTGATTACTTTTCGCTTCGTCTTCAAGATCTATCAGCACAGGAAATTGAGTCAGTTTTGGGTTTAACCCCTCGTCAGAGAGATTATTTACAGCAGCGCTTCAAGTATCATTTAATTCGATTCGCTTTGTTACACCGTTGGGAATTAGTTCACGAATGGCTAGAAGCTTCATTGCATACTAACTTGGGCTTAACTCCCCAGCAATGGCAAGCATACACAGCACAGTTGGACAGCAAACAGCGATCTTTACTAGAGTTGAAGCAACAAGGACAAACCGACGAAAAAATAGCTAAAACTTTAGGGTTGTCTATGGCACAACTGCAAAAACGTTGGTTTAAGATTCTTGAACAAGCTTGGGAAATTCGTAACTCATTAGTGTCCGGATCTGGTGCATCTACTCATGAATAGTGACTCAGAATCCTTAGACGACGAGTGTCTCTATTGGTTATTGACAGGTAATGTCAAAAACGATGAGCATCCCTCGTTAGAATGTAAGGAAAATTACGGGGTAGAAAACCTTTTCAAGGAAGCCACTGCTTCAAAAACCAGTGAGCCAGAATTGAGAGGAACACCCCAGGCCTTTCTACCGGGAGAAATTCCTACTGTGCAAGATCGTTTCCAAGCCGTCCTTAAGCGTCGGTTACAAATCCAAATCCAAGACCACCCACCCTTGTTTCCTTGGGAAACACAATTAACCGAATATCCCGATTTTCTTGATGAGCCGTCAATGGCACTCGTTCCTAGCTGGGGATGGATGGCACAGCAGTCTAAGCTGGATCTGCCGATTCCACTGCCAGAAAGAGTTTTTCGGCAATTGCTAGAACAGTGTCAGGCCTTGGTTACATCTTCAGTGCCCCTGGGGGCAAAATTAGTTCAAGTGGTGGAAAACTTTTTCCCCAATGAATCTCAGGCACTAAATGATATTGCTGGCTTGGTGCTAAGAAGTACCTATCGTTCCGTAAATACTCTGGACAAAATGCCAGATATTCAGAGCGATTATTCAGATTTACAACCCCGTCAACAGATGGCTTTGTCATTGCTGGCGGCAAAACAATTGCTGGAAAATCTGACTCTACCACTTTCAGCAACTAGTCCAGTGGTAGAAAGACAATGGCTAACCAGTGTCGGTACTTTAAACATTAAAGTAGAGTACCAATCTCTAGGTAAACTTACGAAGTTACTCGTTCAAGCTGATTTACCCGTTAAAGGAACTTTGACATTGCGGGGAAGTGGTACCTTGGCAATGACAACATCTTCGAGTTCCGGATACCTAAGTGTAGAGTTAGGCTGCGAGCAACTTAACCCAATTTATACCCTAGAAGTTGAGTTTCCAGAAATAGACGAACAACCTTTGTTGTTTGTAATTAGTCCCACAATGTAGTCTGAATTGCTACCGCTAGCACACTGCGTCAATTAACGCTCATATATATAAAATAACTTTTCCCCTAGCTGTTGCTTCGGGGCTTTGTTTCTCTTTCAAGACTACTAAAAACAGGGTGCTTACTTAATGTAGGTTGCCAAATCTTAGGCAGGTGTAGACTCACCCGATAACACCAATTTTGGAATATAGCAGGGAATAGGCAATAGGCAATAGGCTTGAAAGTCTGTTGGCGTGGAGGTTTTAGAATAAGTTGATGTCCTAAACTATGCTTCAACTGCTATAAAAGCTTTGGCGAATAGAATTTGCGCCATACAAACGTAGGCGTCCCTTGCGCATGTCGCAAACAAGCCTTACCGTTGGTGCAGCCTCTCGTAGAGAAGGGTAGCTGCCTGCGCGGACTGCGAAAAATTGAGTAGTCACAAAGCCTGGGGAAGGAGTTAATTCGCTGCCTTGTGCTGATTTAGCCACGTCTCTATATTTACCAAGCCATCACTTTTCCACTTATAGACGCTTAAAAACAGGATAAGAAAACTTCCTCCAACGGGAATACTTGATAATAGGGCAGCTAGTTCCCTCTTTACCATTGTTTCCGTCGGATCTACACCTTAGACTCGAAATGTTTAACTTATCCAAGATGAATCGGTTTTGGCGTCTCTCTACAGGTAATTTTAGGCAACAAAACACACAGGGTTCGCCTTCGACAGAAGTGGAAAATTCAATTTCCTTGCGGGTGCTGGTGCTAGCGTTGGTTATTTTGGGAATTGTGGCGACGGATATTGCCGCCGAGACTTCATCCAGTCTTTGGGCGTTACCCCTAAGTGTAGTGGGTGCGGTTTGGAGTTACTATCGTCGCCGCGATACTAACATCGCAGTGAAGTTCTGCATCGCTCTCGGCATGTTAATAGCGCTGGGCACTTTCTTTGGGCGGTTAGTGACAGAGTTGAACGATACGCGGTTGGGTTTGGCAGAGTTATTAATTCAACTACAGGTGTTGCATAGCTTTGATACACCCCGCCGCAAAAATTTGGGTTATTCCATTGTCATCGGATTGATTTTATTGGGTGTGGCTGCAACGCTGAGTCAGACTTTAGCATTTGCACCTGTGTTGCTGTTATTTTTAGCGATCGCTCTCCCAACTTTAGTATTAGATTATCGCTCGCGTTTGGGTTTGCGACCATTAAAAGTACAAAAAGAAAAGACCCCAAAGGATAAATTATCAAGTTTAAATTTTAAATTTTTAATTGTTAATTTTTTTGCAATTGTCGGTCTCGGACTGGCAATTTTTGCTGTTTTACCCAGGTTACCTGGTTACCAATTACGAAATTTTCCTGTAAGTTCTCCAATTGAGATCAAAGGCAGTTTTACAGGACGTAGCATTATCAATCCCGGTTATGTCCGTGGAGGTAATGGTAATAATCAAGGTAACGGTACAGGGCAAAACCAAAATGGCCAACCTGGAAAAGTAGATAATAATTTTTACTACGGTTTCAATAGCGAAATTAACCAAAACCTGCGGGGTGAGATGAAACCTAAGGTTGTGATGCGAGTGCGATCGCAAGCTGAGGGTTTTTGGCGAGTGTTGGCATTTGACCGTTATACAGGTAAAGGATGGGGGGTTTCTCGTAAAGAAGATGTTACCACCATCAGGCGATCGCCTTGGTCTTACCAAATTTTTATTCCCCCACCTCTGATTTCTGGTAAAACTCAAGAAGTAGTACAAACTTATACAGTGGTGTCGGATTTGCCGAATTTAATTCCAGCGATGGCTAATCCCAAGGAAATTTACTTTCCTACACCAATGATTGCAGTTGATAGAGAAAATGGGTTGCGATCGCCTGTGGAATTATCAGAAGGCGTGACTTATACAGTAGTCTCCGAAGTACCGCAGCGCGATCGGACTTTGTTAGGTCAAACTTCTACTAAATATCCCCAAAATATTAAAAAGCATTATCTCCAAATCCCACCCGAAATTGCCGAAAAAGTCCGGCAACGCACCGAAGAAATCCTCGCCAAGTACAATCAACAACGGGTAGCAAAGTCTTCTAAAAACCTAGATTCAACTTATGAAAAGGTTCTTTACTTAGCTCAATATCTGAAGCAATATTACTCTGTACCGCAAAATCCCTTAGAACTACCTTATTTAGATGAAAAAGAAGACTTGGTAGAAACTTTTTTATTCAAGAACAAAGGAGGCTATCCAGACCACTTTTCCACAGTTCTCACGGTGATGCTGCGTTCTATCGGCATCCCAGCACGGTTGGTTGCGGGGTTTAGTCCAGGAGAGTTTAATCCATTCACGGGGATGTATGTCGTTCGGAATACAGACGCCTACGCAATGACAGAAGTGTATTTCCCTAAATATGGCTGGTTTGCCTTTGACCCAATTCCCAATCATCCCTTGATACCTCCGTCAATTGAGGATACTGAAACTTTTAGCGTGCTGCGGCAATTTTGGCAATGGATTGCTGGATGGTTACCTTCTCCGGTGACAGGTTTATTGAATAATGTATTTGGGACAATATTTAGCTGGATCGGTAGAGCGATCGCTTGGTTTTTAGCTTTATTTACTCAAGGTTGGTTCGGTGTATTGACTGGCTTAATTTTGGGTACTACTATAGCTTTTTTTGGTTGGCTAGGTTGGGGACAGTGGCGCGAATGGCGCAATCGTCGATGGTTAAAGAAATTGCCAGCGATGGAAAGCCTTTATCAACAAATGCTGCAATGGACGGCGCAAAAAGGTTTGCGAAAACATCCAGCACAAACACCGCTAGAGTATGCCAAAGTCTCATACCAGCATCATGCCCTAGCAACTGCTGAGGTAATAGATGAAATTTGCCAAGCCTATGTCAGCTGGCGTTATGGTGGTCACACGCCTAACTTGAAACGACTGCGAGAAAGCTGGCAAGGTTTGAAAAAGACTCCTAAGTAACTCATTAATAAATTACATAATAAGGTTGTCCATTGGGCAACCTTTTTAATTGCAATGTCAGAACCAACCCTTTTTACTGGCGACATAGGTTTGTACGAACTCTCGATCTGACTTTGTTAGGTAAATAATTCCCTCGATAATGCAATACAGTTCAGATAAGACCAAAACACTTGTAGAGACTGCGATTTATCGCGTCTCGAAAACCCAAAATTTTTTACCAGTAGCCTTTAACTGAACCGTATTGCTCGATAATGCTAATGATAGCCATGACAAATGCACCATAACCAGCGGTAAACAGGGGCTGATAGATAACTTTTCAACTGCCTCCTCAGCGAGAGACGAAGTATAGAGGCAATGTCATAAAGATAAGAACCAAAGCTACAGCAAGAAAAATCAATCGCATAATCTTTGCTCATCAAGCTCTGCAAATGTAGCAGAATTTTCATTACTGGGAGTCTCAATGTGAAACGTTATATTTTCGCTATGACGCAAGAATAGCAATTCAGCTGCACTGAGATTGTAGTTAGTTAGCGCACTTAGAGCCAAACCCTTACAATCAGTTTTGCTCTCTATCAATTTTAGATTTAGATACTTATTTCAAAAAAATAAATGTACATCACCCAAGTAGCTGATACCAGTATGATTTTTACTATATCTTTAGGTAGATTTTTAGGAAATTTAGATGATAAATAGCTAAAAAAAGCAGACATTATTTAAAAAACTAAGGCTGGCGTGAATTTAAGCGTTGTAACTCCTATTTATTGGCGATAACATGGAAATAAGTTTACTAAAAGCTTCTCAAACCGCGTTTGATCTCAGTTTTTTTTATGGACATTCAGCTAATCAATATTGGTTTTGGCAACATCGTGTCTGCCAACCGAGTAGTTGCAATTGTCAGTCCAGAGTCTGCCCCGATTAAGCGGATTATTACCGATGCACGGGACAGAGGTCAACTGATTGATGCAACTTACGGTCGGCGGACTAGGGCTGTAATTATCACTGATTCCAGCCACGTAATTCTGTCAGCGATTCAGCCGGAAACGGTAGCGAATCGATTTGTGATTTCCCGCGATCATCAAACTGTAGATAATTAACTAGCAGTGGGTTAAAAACCCCACTCTATTTGCAGCACATCAGCAGTACCATGTGAATTAGACTAATTTTTTGCCACCAATGCTATAAATTCCGTAGTCAATGGTGGGCTTGGCCACAATACAAGAATAATAAATAATTATCTATTGATTAATTCACAGGTTAAACGGATGATCCGAGTTTTACCCATCCAGAGTCGCGCTACTACCAAAGAATCTCTAAATCCAGGCAGGTTGATTGTTTTAACTGGGCCCAGTGGGGTCGGTAAAGGTACTTTAATGCGATCGCTCTTACACTGTCATCCGGAACTGTATTATTCGGTATCCGTGACAACCCGTTCTCCCCGTCCAGGGGAAATTGATGGCAAAAGTTATTACTTTATTAGCCGTAGTAAGTTTGAACAATTAATCGCTGAAGGTGAATTTTTAGAATGGGCGGAATTTGCTGGTAACTATTACGGCACTCCCCGTGAAGCTGTGCTTAACCAAATTAATTCTGGCAAGTTGGTAGTGCTAGAAATTGAGTTAGAAGGAGCAAGACAAATTCGTGCTTCTTTCCCCAGTGCCTTGAGCATATTTATTTTACCGCCTTCTTTTGAGGAATTGGAGAAACGGATACGCTCTCGCGGTCAAGACTGTGAAGATGCCATCGCCCGTCGTCTGCACCGCGCTCAAGAAGAAATTAAGGCCGCAGATGAATTTGATATTCAAATCGTTAATGACGATTTTCAAACTGCTTTAAATGACATCGAAGCGGCTTTATTTGGATAAAATAGCATTTTTAACAACATACCCACTCTTAGCATTAATAAACAAAGGACACAAAGAAAAACCTCTGTGTCCTTTGTTATTTGTCATTTGTCCACTCTTACAAAGTTCTGTTCACCGGAAGCTGGCGCATCCTGAAGGAAGCAAGCTACAGACTCTGCGCTTTGTCATTTGTCCTTTGTTCTTTATCATTTTTTTGTAATGACTAATGACCAATGACTAATGGCTAATGACTAATGACCAAATTAACCAAATAAACCTTGAATTAATCCGAGGTTACTGGTTAAAAAGTAAGCCACTACTGCACCACCAATACCACCAATTAAGAAAGAACTGGCAAAGTTATTCCAGCTTTCTTTAGAGTTAAAAGCATCTGCCGGAGGATTGGGTACAGTAACACTAGGAAGTGCTTTCGGAGGATTACTATTGGCATACAAAGATAAAGCGCCGGTCAAAACAACAACTAAACCGATCGCTCCTAATAACCCAGCTAAATTAGCATTAGCTGTATCCCGCAGTGGACCAAATTTGGCAAAGGGGCCAAATATCCAGTAACCATGAGCTGCTCCCACTTCTAGCGCACGTCTACCAGCACTCAAACCTGGACGATATGCAGGTAAGTTATTAATGAACCATTTGATCAAGGGAGAAGAATTAACCGGAGTTTCTAGGTTACCTATTTGCGGATTGCCGAATGCAGGAAAAACAACTTCCCGATTTCTCGGATCGCTGGGGAGATTTTTGGATGCATCTACTGCTTGCGCCATATTTTTATGTTTGCCTTTGAATTAAAATGGTGGCATTTTTATATTAATAATAATTGTAGCTAAAGATGTCTTTTGTTTAGGAAGTTTAGAAAAATTAATTTAGCTCATTTCAAAAGTGTGAAACTCCCGATATTTAAACAGAATCGCGAGTTTCAAAAAACTATTTTTACCGTCTATTTAGGTGAATATTTTGTTTAGTTAGTCCAAAAAGACTAACTAAACAATTCTCAGATAATTATCCTACAATCTAATTTTCCACTTATGGTAGTGGGTGGAAAAGTAGATCTGGGAAAAAGCGGTTGAATTCAATCAAAATACCTGCTGTGATTGTCAGCCATAGAGTAGCTGCCACTGGCGCTGTGGAAATAAACTTAACCAAATAGGATGATTGGTCGCCTTTGTCTGCCATGAATTTAGTCTCCAAACAAATGAATTAGTGAAACTGGTTTAGCGAGGGGAAACGGGAATTTCTGAATCTTTGGCTGCTAATTTACCAGAGAGTAATTCTTGGACTGCTGCTGCTGGCCAAGTAAAACCTGTGGCCATTATGGGTAATGCCAAACCAAGGTCGATTTGGATTTCTTTTTGTTCGGGGTCAGATTCCTTTTTGATCGCTTGCAGATAGGTACGACCTACCCAGCCAATCCAACCAGTGATATATAGGAATAGAATGCTGGGGATCAAGAAATCACCAGCACGATCTAAACGACCATCAACAATCAAGTGGGGGTAACCCTCAGGACCACACAGCGCTTGAGAATAACGCTCAAATCGCTTTCTTCCTGATTCTGGGTCACTGGTGGTGTTACGGGCATTAGCAGCTAGCTCTTGAAAAGCGGGAGAGTCTTTGCACGGTGTCAAGTTAGCCCCTAGAGCTTGTGCTGGGGGGGCAAAATTGCACCACAGACAAATCGCTAAAATCAAAGCAAACAATCGTCGCATAGAGTGTTTCCTTTTATTACAAAACAAAAAGTTCTTTGTACAAAACGAAGCGGCTTGTACAGTGTTTATTTGCATAACTAGGAAGTCATCATACTCTTGGGTGGGAACCGAGTAAAGTTTCAGTAAATAAAAGTTAAAGCTTCTCAACCAAGATGGGTGGGGAATGGGGAGTAAGGGGCTTCCAAATAAAAAAATAATCAATCACTTTGGTGGGCAGGGGGCAAGGGGAGCAGGGAAGGCAGGGGGAGAAGAAAGAAGAAATCAGTCGTATTTGGATGCAGGAATTGAGTAATTTAATTTTTGGATGTCCCCAAGAAGTGCTGAGCGTAATAATTGTCGTAGTAGGGTAGTTATGGAGTGTTGAATCACCCAAGTTTTTATGCCTGCGGCGGGTTGCGCCAACGCTGGTTCACCTTTGGTGTTCCCGAAGGGTAGCCGCCACGGTCAAACTTTGTAGGGTGGTAAACAAGCAAGATTTTGTTTGTGCTACCCAAAACTTATAAATCAGAACTCGGAACTTCGAGCTTAAAACTCCCCACTCCCTACTCCCCACTCCCCATTCCCCACTCTCAATGACAACTGTTTTAGCAATAGAAACCAGCTGTGATGAAACTGCCGTGGCAATTGTGAACAATCGTCAAGTTTGCAGCAGCATTATCGCCTCGCAAATTCCAGTCCATCAACAATATGGCGGGGTAGTGCCAGAAGTAGCGTCCCGTCAGCACTTGGAAACGATTAATCAAGCGATCGCTCAAGCTCTAGAGCAAGCCAAACTAGACTGGAGGGAAATAGATGGAATTGCCGCGACTTGCGCCCCTGGACTCGTAGGAGCGCTGTTGGTGGGATTAACTGCTGCCAAAACCTTAGCGATGGTACATAACAAACCTTTTTTGGGAGTTCATCATCTCGAAGGTCACATTTACGCAACTTACTTGAGCGAGCCAAGTTTAAATCCCCCTTTTCTTAGCTTACTGGTTTCAGGCGGACATACAAGCTTGATTTATGTTAAAGATTGTGGTGTCTACGAAACACTAGGACAAACTCGTGATGATGCTGCGGGTGAAGCCTTTGATAAAGTAGCGCGATTATTAAAGCTTGGTTATCCTGGTGGACCAGCCATCGACAAACTCGCACAACAGGGAGATCCCCAAGCTTTTGCCTTACCGGAAGGAAAAGTTTCTTTACCTGGTGGCGGATTTCATCGTTATGATGCGAGTTTTAGTGGGTTAAAAACGGCTGTATTGCGTTTAGTACAGCAGCTAGAGAAAGATGGCAGACAAGTGCCAGTGGCAGACGTAGCAGCTAGCTTTCAGGATACTGTAGCGCGATCGCTCACCAAAAGAGCGATCGCCTGTGCTCTAGACTATGGTCTAGACACAATTGCCGTTGGCGGCGGCGTAGCAGCCAATAGCGGTTTGAGAAAAAACCTCCAAGCCGCCGCCATTGAAAATAATCTACGCGTCCTATTTCCACCTTTGAAATTCTGCACTGACAACGCCGCCATGATTGGCTGCGCCGCCGCCGAACATCTATCCTCTGGTCATACGTCGCCTCTGACACTGGGCGTTGAATCTAGATTAGCCCTGAGTCAGGTGATGAAGCTGTATCAATCTCAGGGGAAATGAGGGACTGGGGACTGGGGACTGGGGACTGGCAAAGATGAGGGAGATGAAGGGGCAGGGGAGCAGGGGAGAAGTTGTAGCAATCTTTCCCCTCTGCCCCTCTGCCCCTGTGCCCCCCTGCCTCTTCCCGATGCCCAATGCCCCATACCCCAATACAGTTCAGTTAAGTATTTCTTCCTTCTCTTCCTTTGCGTCCTACCCTGCGGGAAGCCGCTCCGCGTCTATGCGTCCTTTGCGGTTCGTTAAAAAAATTGACTTTGACAAAGAGTTTTAGCCTTAACCCAAGCGTATTGCCCCATGCCCCATTTCTATTGACTTTTAACTATCGATCGGATGTAATCAGCTACTGCATCTGGCTGCTCTAACATAGCTAAGTGTCCGCAATTAGGAATTTCTAAAACATTGTCACCACAGTATTGAAAAAGTCTGTGAAAGCTAGCTAAATGACGGACATATTTCGGTTCCATAACTTTGTCTTCGGCACCAGCCAAAAAATAAACTGGCTGCTTGAGTTGGGATACCAGCTCAGGTAAACGGTTGATTTCTTCTTCGGTTGTGGAGTCTAACAAAGCTCCCAGCGCCGCTTCTGGGTCAGCCACGACAAAATCAATCACCCGCTGACGTGCCCAATAGCGCTCTAAAGGACGTGCCACACTGGCTCTGGTAAACAGCAAATCAATCAAAGGCACTTGGGACAGCCAACGCGGACGGATTTGCAAAAATTTTTGACCCGCTGAGCGAAACTGCTCAAAAGCTTCTTTGAGGTAAATACCACCACCAGCGTTGATACAGATAACTCCCTGAACACACTCAGGTATTTGCTCTGCTCCCCATAGAGCGATCGTACCTCCCAAAGAGTGACCAATTAGCCAAGCACTAGTAATATTTAGCTGTTCCAAAAGAATTGCTAAATCCTGAGCATAGGCAGCAGGAGTATAAAGAGAATCGAAAGGCGATCCAACCCCACCACTTGAGATGGGCGTAAGACTCATAGACGTTTGTGCCCGACTAAAATCAGTTTTTACCTGGGACTGGGATTCACCAAAACCCCGCAAATCATAGGACAGGCACTGCAAATCATTTGATAGGCGGGAAATCACAGGTTGCCAGTATCCACGGCTATTGAGCCAACCGTGAATAAATACTAAAGCGTGGGGGCAGGAAGTAGGAGCCGTTAGCTCGTATGCGTGTGGAACGCCCAAGATTTCAATAGTTGCCATACTTATATCGTACCCCTAAGGGTGGGTGCGACTAAATACGAAGTGTGAGGAGTCAAACGATTTTGGATTTTGAATTTTGAATCTTTCAATCCAAAATCCAAAATTTAAAATCTAAAATTCTTTGAGGAATCAGGAGTTTGTTCATTTACCCAGCAACCTGTATCGCACCCCTTCAGCAATTTTGTGACCCAGATATTCAGGAATCAAGCTTTCATTGGGACCCAACAAGTAGAGAATCAGCCGTGTACGTCCGCGCCAAACGAGTAAATTGGCATTGACTACCAGCAGATCTTCCTGCCAGATGGCGTACATCACTTTGTAAAATAATCCTGGTTGATTATCGGCTTCAATCACTAGGGCAGGGAGATGAAAAACCGGATCGACATAGAATTCAGTTTGTACCTGCTCTAAACCAGTGTCAAGATTGAATTCTACTGCCAGCATTTCTTCTACCTCAAACCGACCTCCTAAAGCCTCGCGAATGGCGCGACAGACATTTTCTGCGGTTTTCTCAGTCAAGGCTTTACTACCACGAGATACCAGCAGTTTGATAAAAACTAACATCGGCGGACGGATCTGACCGTATAAACTCAGACCGTGGATTGTTAAACCATAAGCTGCTAGTACACCAAAAATATCGCTGAGCAGAAAAGACTGGTTGCGGTAGGCAAAATGCAAGGCACTTTTGCTACCTTCCGGTTTCAGTTCAATCACAGCGCGTCTAGTTTTATAGAGACGGTAGGCTAGCCGTAAATTTTGCAGTTGAATCTCACTGCTGACGAATTGCTCATAAAACTGGGGAAACGCTCGATTAAAGCGCTTTAGGAGTTCCAGTGTCGAAGATTTTAAACCAGAAGCCATTGTTAAGGGTAAGACTCGCTTGCTTTCGTCACCTGGGGACTAGTAGTTCGCCAAGTTCTCTTGGCGGGGTAAAGGGTAAGGGGAAAACGGGAAAGGTTTTTAATCCCTTCCCTTTCGCCTTTTCTCTTTCCCCAGAACTCACCGAGGATTTTTAGGTTGGCAAACCACTGGGTAGTGGGAAAATTTTTCCCGGGTATTCAAATCCCTGATATACAATTCACTCTTAAGCTAACGTGCATTTAAGCTGCATACGAACAATTCACAGGATCTTTGCCAGAATTGGGTTTTCTATATTTATTTCGAGAAAAGTCACAGCAGCTTGGGTCGTTTTCCACATAGTCAGACAGAGGAATTACAACAGAGCATAATTTTGAATTACTTATATTCTTCCCTTTTGCTGAATTTTTACTAGGGTTTACAACAAAATGCTAAAGTTGAAGATGATTGGTGTGAAACATGCCTTAAGTAGCTGTTACCATTACAAATCTCGAAAACAACCCAAAAATTTTGAGTGTTAGGGGTAGTAAATGGGGCTAGCTACGTTAAACATGAATCAACACTCTTGAGAGTGGAAACCAATTTTAGTTATATTACCCGAACCACGTTGGCATGGGTTTTTGGAAAACTTGGTTTAGTACTCCTGAGTCTGTAGCGACAACTAAAACAAACCTTTTTGAAGAACATACAGCTGAAACTGCGGGCAACTCTACCCCCGGTAGTCTTAGCGAAGCTTCTTCAAAGGAGGCTCGCATCGTCTTCAGTACAGAGCGAGACATCGATCTGTATGAACTAGAAGAACTCTGTGATGCAGTTGGTTGGTCGCGTCGTCCTTTAAGAAAAGTCAAAAAAGCCATTGAGCATAGTTTTCTCGTTGCCTCTATGTGGCAGGTAAGAGGAAACCAAAAACGGCTCATCGGTTTTGCCCGCGCTACTTCAGATCATGCTTTTAATGCCACTATTTGGGATGTGGTGGTTCACCCAGACTTTCAAAATCAAGGACTGGGCAAAGCGCTAATGAAATACGTCCTCAAAAAACTTAGGAGTGAAGAGATTAGCAATGTGACTCTCTTCGCCGACCCTCATGTTGTAGATTTCTACCGAACTATGGGGTTTATGCCAGATCCAGAAGGTATTAAAGGAATGTTCTGGTATCCTCACTAAGAGTGAATTCAAAAAAACCGATTTTTACAATAAAATCAGGTACTCTAGTAAAGATATATTGTTTTTATGTGGTTTGGGAAGGTTCAGCCGACAAACAAGCAAATATTATGTCTTGTACAACTCAGTCGGCATAAAAACCTTTATTCTGTGTAAAGATGCTATCTATCTCGTCTTTACACAAAATAAAGAAAATTATGCATGAGCGGTGTTGTGTGATATATTGAACTTAATGCTTATGCGAAAGGGCAAATCGCTTACCTTTAACAAGTCACAACCCAACCGCAAAAAGTAGATACATATAACCGGGATGTAGCGCAGCTTGGTAGCGCGCCTGCTTTGGGAGCAGGATGCCGCAGGTTCAAATCCTGTCATCCCGATTTAGTCAATTACATGTTAACCAAAGCCAGACTTATCAAAAAGTCTAGCTTTGATTAACATGCCAAATTAAAAAATCAAAATTTACTAGATTGCGATCAACGACGGAAACTGTTAGCCAATCTACACGCACGGGTATATGGAGACGTAGCAGTGGTACGTCTCTACAAAAATTTCGGGCAAAGCAGAATTAATTTCTGGAGATGTCTATTTTTTTAAGTCGTTCTTTCTCAGAAATCAACTAAATCTACAAAATTTCTGAAAAATTTCTGCAATTTAGCGCAAATAGACTAAAGCTTTGTCGCTAAGATGTGCAATAAAATTGCATATTTTTACGCAGAAAATTAAATTAGTTATTTTGGTATTAGGCCAGCTTTCAAGGCATGGTAGCTATATTTTGTCTTTGATAAATAAGGTACTTCTGATACTGTACTTTGTATAAATTTGAGAAGATATTTAGTTAGCCCCAGATGGAACGATTGATCAAGTCATGCCGTCACCCAATACCAGAGAAAGTCAATAAAATGGCATTTATTATTTTCAGGGTCAGAGAGACTTTTCACTGTTCCACAAGCCATAAAATAGGCATCTAGAGGATTTGGCAGTGAATAGCAAAATAAAATTGACAAAAACACAACTTTAGCACAGTCTATTGGTAAAGGCGATATTATAACAATCCTAAATAGTTGGGATTATTTTGCTTTGATCTTTGACTTTTAGCAGTCAACTGACATCATGAGTTGTTTACAAATAAATTTTCACAACTAAAATAGATTGCTATATAACTGAAGCTAGTTGGTGCTGTGCAAATCCAACCATTTGTTTAATTTAATTGTCTTATTGATGCGAGGAGCAGTCATGAAATCATTGGTTCGTTGGGGCGCAACATTAGGTATAGCTGGAAGTGTCTTTTTAGGAGGACTTTCAGGAATAGGTAATCTACCAGGACTAGGTAATCTAGAGGCGGTGGCTTTACCACAAGATCAGGTAGTGAAAAAGCTACAGGAAGTACCCGTATTCACCCTCACAAATCCTAAAGGCGAATTCGTAGTTCTTTCCAGGAATAATCAATCCAAGACCGTCTCTCAAGTGGGCTTTTTTATTAGCAAGCAAGATGCTCAAAAATTCCTTGATAATCGGCTGAAAAAAGAAAATCCTCAACTGGCAAGCACCCTACAAGTAAGACCTTTGTCTTTAGCAGACTACTATAAAATAGTGCTGGAAAGCAAAAAGAAGTCAGACTCAGTAATTTATACTTTAGTCCCGACTCAACAACAGGTAGCGTCAGCCACAAGTATGGTGAACGCAAATGGTAAAAAAGTTGAGCAATTCAACGGTATTCCTTTGTTTGTGCCCAAATTTAAAAAAGATAATAGCTATCTGACCATTCCCGTGGCAAAAGGTAACGAGCGCTACATTCCTTTCTTTTTTGAGAAAGAGCAAGCAGTGGCTCTGTTAGATGAATTTAAAAAAGCCGTGCCAAAGGAAGCAGAAAACACTGAAATTCAGGTAGTGGATTTGTACGGTGTTATGGAGGCTCTCAATACTAGCAACGATCCAAGTATCAATAAAATTGTTTTATATCCATCGCGGGAATCTATCAATTTTATTCGATCGCTTGCCCCGAATCAGTCACCTGCTGCCAAGCCTGCTGCTGCGCCTGCTCCGAAAAAATAACCGATTTGCTCTCCAAGGTTGAGGCATGGGGGAGAAACATCTGATAGTTTCTGGTTTAGAACTTTGGCAGTGGCGGAATGCAGCAACTCAAGCAGCAATCGCCACTGATGTTCCACGAACGGAGGTAGATTGGCTACTCCAAGAAGTAGCTGGGTTAGACCGTTTGGCACTGCGTTTGGAGTCTTTTAAAAATTGGCCGCAAATTCAGATGCAATTGCCTCTGATAGAGTTAGATCGGTTGTGGCAGAGGCGATTAAATGAACGTTTGCCAGTGCAGTATATTGCCAAAGCTACACCTTGGCGTCAGTTTAAAATCGCCGTATCGAATGCGGTTTTGATTCCCCGACCAGAAACAGAGTGCTTAATTGATTTAGCTGTAGCCTCTGCTGGGAATGCTTCAGGACACTGGGCGGATTTAGGTACCGGCAGTGGAGCGATCGCCATCGGACTAGCAGATATCTTGCCAAACGCAACAATTCATGCTGTTGATCGCAGTGTTGAAGCATTGGCGATCGCCCAAGCCAACGCCCAAAATTTGGGTTTTGCTGACCGCATTCGATTTTATCAAGGTTCTTGGTGGGAGCCACTGACATTCCTTAAAGGTCAGTTCAGTGGTATGGTGTCGAATCCCCCTTACATACCCACCAGTACCTTACCTAGTTTGCAACCTGAAGTAGTCAACCACGAACCGCATCTAGCTTTGGATGGTGGTGCAGATGGCTTAGATTGCATCCGCCATTTGATAGAAATTTCTCCTAGCTATTTGCAACCTGGTGGTGTCTGGCTGATTGAGATGATGACAGGACAGGCAAATACAGTGCGAGAACTTTTGCAAAATCAAGGAAGCTATTGCAATATTCAAATTCACAGTGATTTAGCTGGAATTGAACGCTTTGCCCTAGCTTATAAAAGTTAGGAGTGATGAGTGAGAATTATGAGTTAGCAATTCTTCCCTGGTATTGACTTCTCAGACTCGCTCACTTCCTATTCCCGATTCCACCTAAAGGTGCGATCGCATTTTTCTTGCTACAGCTGCAATTGACAAAACCAAGGCTCTTGGCATAGTAGAGCCTCGGTCATCCACAACAACTAGTAAAATTGATGGATGAATATTGTCAGCAAACATGGCTCAAGTTTCTTTAGAAAAGCTCATAGCTGGCGCACGTGCTGGGTTTTTGGTGAGCTTTCCCACAGACACGGTTCCGGCGCTGGCAGCGATACCAGAAAAAGCCGGATTAATTTTTGCGGCCAAGCAACGTAGTCAAGATAAACCTTTGATTCTCATGGCTGCTAGTGCTGAGGATTTGTGGCCTTATGTCAAAGGTAGTGAGAACGAGTATAAAATTTGGCAAAAAGTAGCCGAGAAATATTGGCCAGGAGGGCTGACATTAGTATTACCAGCTAGTCAGTGCTTGCCGAAAGTGATGAATCCTACTGACCCGACAACAATTGGTATTCGAGTACCAAACAGTGCGATCGCTCAAACTATTTTGGCGCAAACAGGCCCTCTGGCCACCACTAGTGCTAATTTCTCTGGTCAGCCGCCTTTACAAACAATGGTCGAGATTGCAGCGCAGTTCCCCAACGTTGTGACTCTGGCAGCGACAGAATCCCAGGAGCAAACGCTAGGACTGGGTATACCTTCCACCGTTGCCAAATGGACGGGCATTAATTGGGAGATTTTGCGGCAAGGTGCAATAAAGTTAGATTCATCGAATGATAACCAGATATAGATAGCTATAATGTTGTTTCCCTGGTTTCAACAGCTGAAAAATATGGAACTTTAATTTGGGCTGTTGTGGTTAATTAACAAGTTAATAATTGCCAAAATATGAATTGGAGTAACTGGATATATTTAGGAGCAGGAATAGCACTAGGTCTAGGTTTTCGTCGATTATTTGCGCGATGGCTACGCCCAACCCAGGCATCGCCAAACTCTTCATCTAGCTTATCGCCAGTAGTGCCATTAGACCAACAGGATATGCCATCAATATCGCAACAAATACAGCAAACGCAGTTGGCATACCAAATGGCAAGGGAAATGAGCCAGTTTAAAGCTGGGTTTTTGGCACGGACAACCCATGAATTGCGATCGCCCCTCAATGGTTTAATTGGTTTACATCAGTTAATTTTGTCAGATTTGTGTGAAAGTCCTGCTGAAGAACGAGAATTTATTGTCCAAGCTCATGAGCGAACGCTGAAACTGCTGAAGCTAATGGATGAAATTCTCAACGTTGCCAGAACTGAGCATGGTACAAATAAACTTGATATTCAACCCAGACCCTTAGCCAATATTTTGGAGGAAGTTTATAACTTAACTTATATGCTGGCGGCAAATCGCAATTTTCCTTTGCAATTGTTACCCGCAGACCCAGAAATTTATATTTTGGCAGATCATCTCTGGCTCCGACAAATATTAATTAGTTTAATAGACACTGCCATTACTCAGATGGAAGAAGGCAGCATCTATATTTCTAGCAGCACCATCTCTACAAGTAATTTTGTGAATATTTGGCTGGATGTACCAAGCCATACCATACCTTCGAGTGAGTTAATTGACTCGATCAAATCTGAAAATCACCCGAGTAAAGCTAACCTAGAGAACGTTACTCTTTCTCCAGGAATGAGGCTATTAATCAATCAAACTCTGCTGGAAGTTATGGGAGGAAAACTAGAAATCTTGTCTTCTCCAATTGCCAAGGAACCATCCCAAGAAATGAGCAGACTACAAATTTCTATTCCCCTATTTAGTAGTACTGAGGGGTGAGTAGGGAGTGGGGAGTCGGGAGATGGGGAGAAGGGGAATAAATAATACCAATTCAATTAATGATTCCAACACATTCTTGGATGAAGACGCGATGAATCGCGTCTCTACAAATGGTTTATTTGTCACATTCTTTTTAAAATTAGTATAACTACTAACTCCTAACTCCTCACTCAGCACTCAGGACTATTTTGGTGATTGTTCAAGCTCAACTTCTGTATCAGGGAGCAAACTCAGGTTAGCTAAGTTATGCAACACCATCGTAGTAGTAGTGTTGGGCTGGAAACCAATTTTTTTGTAGAATTCCTGTTGGTGAGTAGTCATCAGATAAACGCGCTCAACCCATCTCATCCGGGGATGACTCAAAACAGTTTCCACTAAATTGCTTCCCAAACCACTATTTCGATACTCTGGATGAATCACAACATCCCAAATCGTAGCGCGATATATGCCATCAGATGTTGCTCTAGCAAAGCCAATCAGTCGCTGACTATCCCACACGCAAATCACTGGCTCACTGTTGGCAATGGCTATACTTAAATCCTCAATGCTGCGGCCTTTTGCCCAGAAAGCTGAAATGTTTAACAGTTCTTGGAGTTGGTAAAGGTCAATTTCAGACTTGCGATCGCTAAATTGAATTTGAGGATTGTTCATCTATGGCACTCACTTTGGCTGTATCTTAGCTATTTCTAAGTCATATTTTGCTAGAAATTGGCGAATGTGTATATGTCTATGCAACGAGAGAGAAAATTTAGTTAGCTAAGGCAATATTCAGTAACAAACCCACTTCCATAAAGGATGAGTTGGTCCTTGCTGACGTATTCGATAAACTTGTTTTTCTAAACGTTGTTTTTCTTGGTCTGGTAATCCCAGTAAGATATTCCGACTTTGCCAAACTAATACAGCAGCAGTCATCCCGATACAAAAGGCTAAACCGAAGGTAGGCAGTGGATGATAGAACAGTCCATATCGCACTGCTACCCAAGTAAAATATTGTTGCCACAGAGAAATTTCTGCACGTAGACCCCACAAGGAAACAGGCGCAATGGTGAGCCATAAACAGCTCACAAACAACCATCTCCCATATACTGTTAGCTGGTATAACCTTTCTACTTGTTGAGCAAATGATGGGTCAGTTGCCATTTGTGATTTGTCATTTGTCATTTGTGATTTGTCATTGGTCTTTAGGAGTGCTGAGTTAGGAGTTAAGAATTATTCTCCTTGTCCCCTTGCCCTCTTCCCATACCCAAGAACTAATTCCCAGCAGATGTATCAATTGACTCAGCATTAACTACCGCCTGAGATTGACCGCTACGTTCTCGCCACAAAGTTAAGAGAGTACTGGCAATGAAAATACTTGAATAAGCCCCGGCAGTAAAGCCAATAATTAAAGCTAAGGCAAAGTTTTTCAGTGTTTCTCCCCCAAACAGAAAGATCGCGAACAATGATAGCATCGTGGTTAAGGTCGTGTTGATAGACCTTGCTAGGGTTTGGTTGACAGCATCATCCACAATGTCAGCGATCGCTCGATTGGGATTGATTGTTAAGGTTTCTCGAATGCGATCGTAAATCACTACTGTATCGTTGACTGAGAAACCTGTAATCGTCAGTAGAGCAACAATGAATAAGCTATCGACTTCAGTACCTGCTACTAAACCCAAAATTGAAAAAATTCCTGCGGTAATCAACACATCATGAAATAGAGCAACGATCGCAAATACCGCATAATCCAACTGGAATCGGAAGGTCAAGTAAATAATAATACCTGCAAAGGAAACGATCAGAGCTATTACCCCAGACCTAAACAGTTCTGCCCCCAGAGTAGGGCCAACGGTGTCAAATTGATTCTTTTGGTCGTCAAAAGTACCGACTTTTTCGCTTAAAGCATTTTGCAAGTTGGTACGCTGCTCGCGATCCAAGCTTTTTGTGCGAATTAATATACCATTTTCTGCACCGCTGCCTTTGTCTGCGACAATTTGGATGCTGCTGTCACCGAGTCCCTGCGCTTTAGCTACTTCTCGAACGACATTGATATCAATGGGCTGGTCGCAGTTACCGGGTTTGGTACAATCCCGTTCAAACTGCAATCGTGTACCACCAACAAAATCCAAACTGGGACGTAGGGGTGCTTTGATGTTGGGGTTTTGCCAAGAAATCACCATTGAGATGATACCAGCCAGGATGATGGCACCAGAAATAGCCCACCAAAGCGATCGCGATTTGTTAATACTGAGTTTCATTGAGACACCTCTGCCTTATTCGATGTTGGCAGGTTAGGAGAGAAAAGTTCTGGTTTTTTGAGTGCGGGAATTGTAATTGCCAAAAACATCAAGGTGCGACTACAGGTAATTGCTGTAAACATACTCACCGCTACGCCCAAAGCCAAAGTTAGAGCAAAACCTTTTACCAAGCCAGCCCCTAGCCAGAATAGTGCAGCGCAGGCGATGACTGTAGTCACGTTGCCGTCTAAAATACTGGAAAAGGCGCGGTAAAAACCAGATTCTACAGAACGATAAAGGGATTTGCCTGCTTGCAATTCTTCGCGCGTCCGCTCAAAAATTAGTACATTCGCATCCACCGCCATACCAATACTGAGAATAAAACCGGCAATTCCTGGTAGAGTCAGGGTGACACCCAACAAAGCAAAGGTAGCCCAGGTCAATAAGGCGTAGATCAATAGTGCTACATCGGCAATCAGTCCTGGTAGTCTATAGTACACCACCATAAATATTAATACTAAAGTCAGACCACCGATACCAGCATAGATACTGCTAGTGATGCTGTCTTGACCTAAAGTTGCCCCGACAGTACGAATCTCTGCAATTTCTACTGGTACAGGTAATGCGCCACCGCGTAGCTGTACACCCAAGTCATTAGCTTCTTGTGCGGTAAACCGGCCTGTAATCACCGCTGAGCCTCCAGTAATCCCAGTAGAGGCAAATTCTATACCGACAGTGGGAGCGCTGATCAGTTCATTATCGAGAAAAACACCAATACTACGCCCAGTACCAGCAAGGTTTTTCGTCAGCTGAGCAAAAAGTTCACCACCCTTTTGGTCGAAGCGAATGGCAACATTCCAATTGTTGCCTTGAGTGGGTTCGCCATAGGCATCCTTGAGGTATTTACCAATCAGGGGCGGGTTGGTGCTTTCAAACAATTCAGCGATCGCTTGATTATTTTTCTGTAAATCTTCTTGATTTTTGGCAATTGCTGCTTTATCCTTACCTTTTCTCAACTCTTCTTGCTTTACCTTCAATTCAGCTCGCGATGTTTGGAAAGCTAACAGTTGAGTTTCTGTATTCTGCTTTTGTGTGCGGAATTCTAACTGTGCCGTACCCCCTAGCACCCGTTCGGCTTGCTCTGGGTCGTTGACTCCTGGGAGTTGCACCAATATCTTATCTGCGCCGACTGTTTGGATAACTGGCTCAGAAACACCCAGACCATTAATCCGACCTTCGACAACTTTCTTCACAGCTTCCAATTCTCGTTCGGTGATTTGGGGAATTTCCGCTGATGGTTTCACCTGAATTGTGAGCTGTGAACCTCCCCGTAAGTCAAGTCCAAGAGGTATCGGAATCGTAGCAATCACCGCGATCGCGGCGATTACCAGAACTAAAATCAAAATTAATAGCGATCGCTGTCTTTGCATACCATAACTCGCAACTGACAAAGGCTATAATAGCGCTCTTTTATGGAGTTATGAATGGAAAGTGGGCATGGGGCATGGGGAAAGGGAAAGGGGAAAAGGGGAAAGATTAAATTTATTCCTTTTCCCTTTTCCTTCTCCCTTTTCCCTTTAACCTTTTCCCCTGCCTCCCCTGCTCCTCTGCCCCTCTACCCTAGACTCGCAAAGCTACCATTTTTTCCACAGCTTCGACTATTTGCTCTGGTTGAACAATTGTTAGTCTTTCCAGATTGCCGTTGTAAGGCGTGGGGATATCTTGGGAAGAAAGCCGCAGTACTGGTGCATCCAATTCATCGAATAAGCGATCGTTAATTGAAGCGATGACTTCTGCTCCTATACCCGCAGTTCGCATGGATTCTTCCACAACAATGACTTTATGGGTTTTTCTTACTGATGCACCAATGGTATCAAAATCTAATGGTTTGAGGGATATTAAATCAATAACTTCTGGATCGTATCCTTGTTTTTCAAGGGTTTTTACTGCTTGCAGCACATGATGGCGCATCCGAGAATAAGTAATAATTGTGACATCTTTCCCTTGACGCACAAGTTCTGCTTTATCCAAAGGGAGCAGGTATTCTTCTTCTGGTAAGTCTTCTTTCAAGTTGTAAAGTAGAACGTGTTCAAAGAACAATACTGGGTTATCATCGCGGATAGCGGATTTTAGTAGTCCTTTAGCGTTTCTGGGTGTGGAACAGGCAACAATCTTCAACCCAGGAACAGCTTGGAAGTAGGTTTCTAGTCGCTGGGAATGTTCAGCTCCTAGCTGCCGTCCCACACCTCCGGGACCGCGAATTACCATCGGAATTTTGAAGTTACCGCCAGAAGTATAGCGCAGCATCCCAGCGTTATTGGATATTTGATTAAACGCTAGGAGTAAGAAGCCCATATTCATACCTTCGATGATGGGGCGCAACCCAGTCATAGCTGCTCCTACTGCCAAACCGGTAAAGCTGTTTTCGGCGATGGGGGTGTCTAGAATTCGGAGGTCGCCATACTTTTGGTACAGGTCTTTGGTAACTTTGTAGGAACCGCCGTAATGTCCTACGTCTTCACCGAGAACAAATACGCTGGAGTCACGCGCCATTTCTTCATCAATGGCTTCACGCAAGGCGTTGAAGAATAGTGTTTCTGCCATTTAGACCTTTAGTACGATTATGGTTTTAGAATTTTATCGTGTGGCTGTGGCAAATACCGTGAGCGATCGCACTAGTTAGAGTTTGGGTTGTTTAAACGAACCGCCCCAGGCATAAACCCTAAGAATTGCTAAAAAGTTTCTTTGTTGATTGTTTGTGATTTTTCATCTCCCATGCTGTCTGTTTAATTGCTATTTTCCCGCTAAGCAGGGACTAATCGCCGAGACAACTATATCAAAATTGTTACCCAACTCAACATTTTAGGTAAATATACGGTAGCATGTGTCTCGAAAACCAACCATCAAACAGACCGGAGAACAGTGCTGATTTTTGCTCATCAGACCTGATAAATCTTGTCAACCAAGATAAAAATCCTCTCTTTCCAGCAGTGGTAGAAGCGGAACTCTGTTCACTGGAGCAAAATCAAACGTCAAACTTTAACTCTATAACAGAGGCACAATGAGTAGCTGATGGTCAAATGCCTGACTGTTACTGGGTTACCATCAGCTTAAGACACCAATAACTGAGAAAAATTACGTTACCAAGACATTTAGCGAACCTTAGATTAGGAGTTGCAAATCAATAAATCTACATTCCTAAGTTAGATTTTATAGCTTTTTTCAAGTCTCTACACCAAACAACAGACATACTCAACTTTCACTGAGCAAGTTATCAGCTACAAACAGGGGAATCAGTTACTTGAGATACTTGAGTGTCTGGAAAGCGTCTCGGTCTACCTGGTTTGCGTTTATGTCGCTGATTAATTGACTTTTCACTTGCCGCTGCCAACTCTTCAGGTGTACATTTGAACAGACGCAAAGTATCTAAATACTTTTTTGGCGTCATTGTAGGTTCAGTACGCCCAGCTTCCCAGTTCCGAACACTAGTTTCGCTGATTGCAAGCCTGAAGGCAACCTCCGCACGGCTAAGACCAGCACGCTCTCTCAGGACTTGCATATCCATATCCCATGCTCTCCTCGGAAATATTGAAATCTTTTATTAAATCAATTGACATTAAATGGCAATTGAGAAAAATTTATTAACTATCTTCTTTTATAAGCGATCGCGTCCCCCTGTTGCAAACGCGTGAATCTCATATTTATGTATTATTACGTAGATAATATACATAACACGTGATGAAGTAACAACGATAAATTAACTATATCTAGAAGTAGAGAATTGGTATTACTACGTATATTCTCAATAATTTCAATAGTGGCTTTTATTTGGGTAAGGGCAGCCTTAAAATTACCTTGTCTCGTTCTGTAACTGCAATATTGTAAAGCGTTTCAGCTCTGGTCTTCGATACTAGCGAAAATACAAAAATCTCACACCCAGATATAGAAACGCCAAAAACTCTGCGCCTCTGTGTTGGAAAGTTCTGATGTATTCGACAAGCCGCCCTCTGGGCGTCTACGGAGGTTTCTTCCGCTCAGACTTTCCGCTGCGCCTCTGTGTGAGATTTCTAAATTCTTATTCAATCGCCCACATTACTTTAACCATCGCGCTGCATCTTTAGCATGATAAGTCAAAATCAAATCTGCCCCAGCGCGTTTAAACCCAGTTAAAGTTTCCAAAACCACTCGTTCCTCATCCACCCAACCATTCAGAGCAGCAGCTTTAATCATTGAATACTCACCAGAAACATTGTAAGCCGCAACTGGTAAATTACTTGCTTCCTTCACCCGCCAGATAATGTCCATATATGCCAAAGCTGGCTTGACCATGAGCATATCGGCACCTTCAGCAATATCCAATTCAATTTCTTTGATTGCTTCGCGACTATTACCTGGGTCCATTTGGTAAGTTCTTCTGTCTCCAAATTGCGGCGTCGAGTCTGCTGCATCCCGAAATGGGCCATAATAAGCCGAAGCATACTTAGCAGCATAAGACAAAATTGGCGTGTCTTGGAATCCAGCTTCATCCAAACCCTGACGAATTGCTTGTACAAAACCATCCATCATTCCCGAAGGGGCGATGATATCCGCACCGGCATTTGCTTGGGAAACTGCGGTTTTTTTCAACAATTCCAAAGTTGGATCGTTTAAAACCCGTCCTGTCAAATCACCAACTTGCAAATAACCACAGTGTCCGTGACTGGTATACTCACACAAACAAGTATCAGCAACGACAATCAAATCTGGTACTGCTGCTTTTACCGCAGTTGCAGCTTTTTGGACAATACCGCAATCATGCCAAGCGCCAGTAGCATCTACATCCTTATCAGCGGGAATACCAAATAAAATGATGGCAGGAATTCCTAAGTCATAAACTTCTTTCGCTTCTTCGACAATTTTATCTACCGAAAGCTGGTAGACTCCTGGCATCGATTTCACCTCGTTAGCGATTCCTTCACCCGGTACGGCAAATAGTGGGTAAATGAAATCGCTGGTTGTCAAAACAGTTTCACGAACCATCCGGCGCAGTTGGGGATGGGTACGCAGGCGGCGGGGGCGATGTGTAGGAAACATAAAATTTTATGAAGAAAAACAACGCAATGGACACAAAACAAAGCGTCACAAAAGCAGGGGAAAAGTTTCCTGCCATCAGACAGACTACAAAAAGTGCTTAACTGACATTTGCCCTACCTGAATCAAGCTGTAGGGCAATTTTGTATTTTACAGCTTGGTTGACATCTATCTGACGAATTAGAAAAACAATATAACAAACGGGTATTGGGTATTGGGCACTTGTACTAAGCGACTTGTGCTGAGCATAGCCGAAGTAGCGCAGTCGAAGTAATGAAGTCGAGTAAGCCGAAGTATTGTGCATGGGACACTGGGCATTGTATCTATAAAACAATAAACAATTCCAAATTCACAATTGAAATTTGTCAGACTCTCTGTTGGCAAAATTCTGGCTATTAGTTGTGTACAAACTAATAGCCCAACAGCAATATAAAAAATAAGCGACAACAATTACCAATGTCCTATGCCTTATGCCTATAGATAATTGATGCTAAAACACTCGGAAAATAAAGGGATAGCGGAAGGGTGTATCAGGATTGCTAAAAACTTTGGTGATTGCCCAAATCGTTAGTCCCCAATGTAACAAATAGCCAATACCTGCTAGTGGTCCCAGTAACAATAGTGGTAAGACCAACCAACCGAGGAGGAAAAACAGCACTCCTAGAATCGCTCCATAGAACCAGACATTAAAGTGAAAATTGATGGATTCTTTGGCGTTTTCTTTAACAATAGGATCGTCAGATACGAGCAGTATGGCAATAGGTATACCTACAGATATAACAGCCGTGCTTAAAAAAATGGCTCCATGAGACAAGGCGGATAAAAGCTTTCGCTTGTCTGTGTCGTACATTCTTTTCTCCTAATTTAGTCAGATTGTTGGTTATATTACGACCCTATCACGAGCATCGTTGTCTTAAGATTAAAAGACTTGCCAAAGTCGAAAAAAATTAAGTTAAGTTACAAACAAATACAGTTATGTCAATTGAACTTGAGTCTGAACTCGATCGCGCAGTTGAACTTCGCCGCAACTTCGCAATTATATCTCACCCTGATGCTGGTAAAACTACACTGACAGAAAAGCTACTGCTATACGGAGGTGCAATTCACGAAGCTGGGGCGGTCAAGGCGCGACGGGCACAGCGCAAAGCCACGTCAGACTGGATGGCCATGGAACAACAACGGGGTATTTCCATTACTTCCACGGTGTTGCAATTTGCATATCGAGACTGTCAAATCAATTTATTAGACACGCCAGGACACCAAGATTTCAGTGAAGATACTTATCGTACCCTTGCCGCCGCCGATAATGCAGTGATGCTGATTGATGTGGCAAAAGGTTTAGAACCCCAAACCCGCAAGTTGTTTGAAGTATGTAAGTTAAGGGGTATCCCGATTTTTACATTTGTCAACAAGCTCGATCGCCCAGGAAGAGAACCTCTAGAGTTGTTGGATGAAATTGAGCAAGAATTGAAGTTGGAAACTTATGCGGTAAACTGGCCGATCGGCATGGGGGATCGCTTTAAAGGTGTCTTTGACCGACACAAGCAACAAATTCACCTGTTTGAACGCAGTGCCCACGGTAGCCGAGAAGCCCGTGATACGATAATTGAATTAGGTGATCCGAGAATAGAACAACTGTTAGAACAAGACCTGTACTATCAACTGAAAAACGATCTAGAACTGTTAGAAGGAGTTGGACCAGAGCTAGATTTGCAGTTGGTACACGAAGGCAAAATGACGCCAGTGTTCTTTGGTAGCGCCATGACAAATTTTGGGGTAGAGTTATTCCTCAAGTACTTCCTAGACTATGCCCTCAAACCCGGTTCCCATGTCAGCAGTGTTGGCGAAGTTGCGCCCACATACCCAGAGTTTTCTGGGTTTGTGTTCAAACTGCAAGCAAACATGGACCCGAAACACCGCGATCGCGTCGCATTTGTCCGGGTCTGCACTGGTAAGTTTGAAAAAGATATGATGGTGAATCACGCTCGCACTGGTAAACTTGTCCGTCTCTCCCGTCCGCAAAAACTGTTTGCTCAGGAGAGGGAATCGATTGATGAAGCTTATCCTGGCGATGTGATCGGTTTGAACAATCCCGGTGTTTTTGCGATCGGGGATACAATTTACACGGGGCAAAAGCTCGAATATGAAGGAATTCCGTATTTTTCGCCGGAACTGTTTGCAACTCTCAGGAACCCCAACCCCTCCAAGTTTAAGCAATTCCAAAAAGGTGTTGCGGAATTACGCGAAGAAGGTGCTGTGCAAATTATGTATTCAACTGATGAAGCCAAACGCGATCCAATTTTAGCCGCGGTGGGTCAGTTGCAGTTTGAAGTGGTGCAATTTCGCTTACAAAATGAGTATGGCGTAGAAACCATACTGGATTTATTACCCTACAGTGTCGCCCGTTGGGTTGAAGGTGGTTGGGAAGCATTAAATAAAGTGGGACGTTTATTCAATACCACTACAGTCAAAGATAGTATGGGACGCCCAGTGTTGCTATTCCGGAATGAATGGAATTGCCAACAATTAGAGGGTGACCATCCAGAGTTGAAATTAAGCGCGATCGCCCCAGTATTTTCTAGTCAACAACCAGTGGAGGAATGAAGAAGAATTCTGACTCCAGACTCCTGAATTCTTTCACAGGTAGACTTAGCTGGGACACGTTGATTTCCACGGCATCTGAGGTTCGCGCTTTTGCCCAGACGTGGATCGTTTAGAAGAGATTGGAGTGCCAGAATCTGTATGCCTTCACATGCCAAATCGTCTTTGGAGGCTGGTTTAGTTGCCCTCAAGCAGGGAAATTACCAAACAGCGATCGCTCACTTAGAACCTCTTGCTAGCAGTGAAAGTAATGCCACTGCTAACTTACAAGCAAGGGTTGGTTTAGTGATGGCTTATGCCCGCACTGGCGAAGTCTCTAAAGCGATCGCCTTTTGCCAAAATCTCATTGAGAGCAACAATCCCCAAGTTCAAGAGTGGGCAAAACGCGCTCTCGAACATTTGACAAAACGTCAAAAACCTGAACCAGAATCAAAAAATGTCGAAACTGGATTTGTTGCTTTTGAAAATTCACCCCCAGATACTCCTAAATCAGAGGAGAAACCAAAAGACGAAGTAACAGAAATTAACAACCAAAACATCCCACAAATGGTGCCATTAGCTAAACCGAAAGCTACTGTCATACCACCACCTCCGCCGCCGCCCCTTAATGGCTTTATGGGTTCTGTCACCCGCACCCAAGCCAAACTATTCGGTGTTATTTATTGGCGACAAGCGCAACGCGCTAAGGCATGGCAACCCCTACGTAAGCCAAAATCACTCCCCTTGCGGCTGCTGGCTGCGGGAACATTCATGGCCCTGTTTTGGGTGATGCGAGAAATCCTCAAGTTAGTATTGGGATTCATTAACCACGCTTTAGTGAAGCTTCCCTATGTAGAGCCATTACAGTTTTTATACAACGACCCGACACAATTTTTGCTAATAGTGTTGGTGATTTTAATGGGGGTATCACCTTGGTTGCTGGATCTGTTACTGGCAAACTTGTATGGTCAACGAGAACTTACGAAAGATGTATTGAACGGCCATAGTCGGGAAACTGTTCGGGTGTTACAACGTTGTTGTCAACAACGACATTGGCCGTTACCCAAACTGCGAATTTTGCCAATGGCTGCGCCAATTATTCTCACCTACGGTAGTTTACCACGGAACGCAAGGATTGTAGTCAGTAAAGGGCTGTTAGAACAACTAACAGATGATGAAATTGCCATTATTTATGCCACCCAGCTAGGGCATATTGCTCAGTGGGATTTTGTTGTCATGTCTTTGGTATTGCTGGTGACACTACCAATTTATAAGGTATATCAGGAGGTATCAAAGTTGGGTGACAGCATATCAGGAAAAATTTGGCGCTGGCCGGTGACAATTGTAGCTAGTTTGATTTATGGAGTTTGGTGTTTGCTGACTGGGACTACATTGTGGTTGTCGCAGTTGCGACTTTATTATAGCGATCGCACCGCAGCGGAAATTACTGGTAATCCTAATGCTTTGATTCGTGCCTTGCTGAAAATTGCCATTGGAATTGCGACTGATATCGAAAAACAAGAACACACCAGTTGGCAGTTGGAAAGCTTAAATATCGTCGCACCAATCAGTTACCACCAGAGTCTTTCTTTAGGCACTATTGCTAGTCATCTTTCTTTTGAATCCTTTTTGAAGTGGGATATTGTCAATCCCTATCGCCGATGGTTTACGATTAATAATAGCCATCCTCTGGTAGGCGATCGCATCGAACGCCTCTGCCAAATAGCCCGTCACTGGCATCTAGACACGGAATTACATTTCCCTAACGAACAACCATTAAAAGTTAAGCCTCAGCCTTTCTTATTACAAATCGCTCCTTGGTTGGGAGTTCCTCTGGGAGTTCTGTTTGCAGGTTTGGTGTGGCTAGCGTGGCAATTAGCATTCGCCCTCAAATTTTTAAATCTCAAGTGGATTTATGAGGATTGGTCTTTCATCACAGGTTGCCTTTTGATTGGCTTTAGCATCGGGACAGTGATCCGGATTAATTCTTTCTTTCCTGATATTAAGCCTGCCACTGTGCAAACTGATGACTGCCTGCCCAATTTGTTAGCCGACCCCTCTGCCTTACCCATTGATAGCATTAGCGTGCGTCTTGTAGGCAAATTATTAGGTCGTCAAGGTATTAGCAACTCCCTAGCCCAAGATTTAATATTACAATCAAGCGCGGGCTTAGTGAAATTACATCATGTTTCTTGGCTGGGACAGTCAGTTAATCACCAGGATTTGATTGGTCGGCAAATTATCGTCACAGGTTGGTTCCGCCGAGGAGCGACACCTTGGATCGATATCCAAACCCTAGAAACTCAAAGTGGGAAAACCATTCATAGCCCTCATCCAATTTGGTCTACTGCTTTAGCAGTTGCAGCCCAAGCTTGGGGTGCATACGTTTTTCTTACTGGTTAGTCATTGGTCATTTGCAAAGGACAAAGGACAAAAGACAAATGACGAACCAAAATGTAAACAAAAGTTGCAGGTTTTATCCCAAAGTGTTACATTTATTTACACAAACAATAGCAACCGACATAACTCAGCCTCATAGCTTTGTGATGAATTCGGATGCTTTTTCCCCCTCCATACCATATTCATCCTCCCAACACAGCAGCAAATTAACCAGCCAGTGGCTGGTTTTTGTTTCCAAAAATTCCGCCTTGAATAAAATATGTATTTTATGTTACGATGTGATAATACTAAAGTCGAAAATGTGTGCGCTAAACTAGCTAGGTAGAAAATACCGTGGTAATGTAAAGGATGGTATTTTATTCTGCGAAAAAGGGCATTAAAGAAAGCGCGTACTTTGGCAGATAGTAGGCTATTAAATTTACAATTCTTAGAATTAAGGTGTTATTAGCTCATCGTAGTGTGGGCTTTCGGATTAAATAAGCTTGATCCCAACGAAAAACTGTATTGTATAGGTTGATAGTTTGGAGCAAAAAAATTGGTTGGTGGCAGTCTTTCTTAATAGCATCTATTTTAAAAGCCAAAGCCAAGTGATGGTTTTCTCACCTTGCCATGTTCATTCATCTGTTGGAGGTATAGTTCATGTCCGTTCGCCTATATATAGGTAATTTGCCCAAAGAAGAAATTGATCGTCAAGATCTACAAGCAGTGTTCGCAGCTGAAGGTGATGCTGTAACTACTAAATTAATTAAAGACCGGAAAACCGGCAAATGTCGTGGTTTTGGTTTTCTGACGGTCAACAATGACGAACAAGCTGACCAAATAATTGAAAAGTATAATGGTCAGATGTTTAAAGACACTCCCATCAAGCTAGAGAAGGCATTACCTCGTACAAAGGGTGAGGAGGGCGAGGAGCAAGCTCCTAAAGCAGTTAATGTTGCCAGTAGTAACCCTACTCCTAGCGCTAACAAAGAAAGCCGTCGTGAGAAAGGCTCTAAGAAGCCTCGTCGTGGCGGTGGTGGTGGCGGTTCTCGTGAAAGTAGCACAACTACAGAATCAGACGCTATTCGTCCAGATCCCCGTTGGGCTTCTGAATTAGAAAAGCTCAAGCAGATGCTAGCTGCACAAACCACAAATTAATCTTCAAGGGAGAAAAATTAAAAATTAAAAATCAGAATTACTTTTTTGATTTTTAATTTTTAATTGTCGATTGTTATCTAGCTGCTTGCAGGTATTTTTGTAAGCCCTACAGTGCAAAGCCAACTTTGAGCCTGCCTTTTGGATCTTAGATTTACCTATACTTATTACTGAGAGACAGCTTGCCCAGCCGTATCGAAACTACCAGTTACAGTCCAGGCCTGCTATTTCAAGCATACAGCGAAAATACTGCTAAAGCACCGCTAAAATATAGCTACTATCTATATTTATAATTTTAAAGCTCGCTACAAAATTTTTCAAACAACCTCTTAGACTGAAGATCCTAAGACTGCTTAGGATAACCCAACAATTAACGCTTAATATTGGATTTGATTTCATATCATACAGGATCTTGCTACAAGCCAAAAGTATTAGATTTTAAATAGATCTTCCACTTCTATCTTTCACACAGCAAAAGGCATACACGAAAACTCCTTCGGTTAGTAAAACTGGAGGAGTTAAATTTTTTGTCATTTTTTTCTAAATCAACGTAAATCGGACGGCTCATATAGTATGCGTTTAGCTGAATAAAAAGACCTCTCCCTGGTTTTACTACGCAAAACTATCCGTCTTTGAGTCAGAAACGGACACACTTGAACTAAAGTTCAAAGCAGGGAGAGGTTCGTCGAATTCACGTTAAATCATGACTCAGCGTCTAGGTTAGGAGAAAGATAGCAACTAGCTTACGAATTCCAATCCTTTGATGTTTTTGCTTGCAAATTCGAGATATTTCCAACGTAGAATCAAGTTTTCTTGTTGGTTAATGACAAATGCTACTGAGTATAAAAATTACATAACCTAGAGTTACATTAATTTTCAATTAAATTCAAATAAACTCAACTTAAAGGAATTAGAAACCAAAACTCAATATTTATAAATCTCCTAACTCTGTAAATTTCTAGATTGGAGCCGATTAAAATCAAATTCGATCAAAGTATAAAAAAATATTTAATTTTGAACATATATAATTTTGAATTAAGTGGGACTCTCTCTATAAGCTTTGCATAAAAGGTATTTTAACTATCGCACTATCAGATAAAATATTTACTTGCTGAGTATTTAAAGTATAAAAAAGTGCGTAAATCAAAATTATAGACGTATAAATAATGAAGCTATCTAATTAATACGTGTATTGATGGAATTAGTTTTTCATTAACAAGACAAAGAATAGAATTTCATCTATCAGAAGTATTAGATATAAATATAGCCATTTATATAAAAAAGAATTAAATACATATACTTAATCTAAAAGTATACTTCTGGCAGAAGATGTAAAAAAATATTAGATATATTAAATTAAAATCAATATTAATCAAGGTTCTTAAATAATTCAGGGAAGCGTGCTATATACGCCAACCTGGAATCAACTAAAACTTTGTTACAATCCGCAACACACAAACTATGAACTCTACCACCGAAAAACGTATTGCCTTGATTTCCGTCCACGGAGACCCGGCGATTGAAATAGGGAAAGAAGAAGCTGGGGGACAAAATGTTTACGTGCGCCATGTGGGTGAAGCCCTAGCCAAGCTAGGATGGGAAGTTGATATGTTTACCCGCAAGGTCAGTCTGGAGCAAGACTCGATGGTTCAACATAGCGAGAATTGTCGAACTATTCGTTTAAAAGCAGGTCCCCTGGAGTTTGTGCCACGAGATGATATTTTTGGATATTTGCCGGAATTTGTGGAGAATTTCCTCAAGTTCCAAGTAAAAAATGGTATTAAGTACCAGTTAGTTCACACTAACTACTGGCTTTCTAGTTGGGTAGGAATGGAGTTAAAGAAAATCCAAGAACTTAAACAGGTTCACACCTACCACTCTTTAGGAGCAGTGAAATATAACACGATAGATAATATTCCATTGATTGCCAGTCAGCGATTGGCAGTGGAAAAAGAAGTGCTGGAGACAGCAGAACGAATTGTAGCGACGAGTCCGCAAGAAAATCAACATATGCGATCGCTCGTTTCTAAGAAAGGTAATATCGATATCATTCCCTGCGGTACAGATATTCAGCGATTTGGTTCCATTGGACGTGACGCAGCCAGATTGGAATTGGGAATCGATCAAAAAGCCAAAGTTGTATTGTATGTCGGTCGTTTTGACCCACGCAAAGGTATAGAAACCTTAGTGCGTGCAGTTAATCAATCTCAACTACGAGACTCCAACAACCTCCAGCTAATTATTGGTGGTGGTAGCACTCCAGGTAACAGCGACGGAATTGAACGTGATCGCATTGAGCAAATTGTCAACGAATTAGGGATGACTGACCTTACCATCCTTCCCGGTCGTTTAAGTCAAGATATTTTGCCAACTTATTACGCAGCCGCTGATGTTTGCGTTGTTCCCAGTCACTACGAACCCTTTGGACTTGTGGCGATTGAAGCTATGGCCAGTGGTACACCAGTGGTGGCAAGTGATGTCGGTGGACTTCAGTTTACTGTAGTTAACGAACAAACCGGTTTATTAGCACCAGCGCAAGATGTAGACGCTTTTGCAAATGCGATCGATAGAATTCTGTTGAATCCACAATGGCGAGATCAATTGGGTAAAGCTGGTAGAAAGCGCGTTGAAACTAAGTTTAGTTGGGATGGCGTCGCCAATCAATTGGGCGAACTCTACAATGAAATTTTGGGACAAACACTCAAACAACCAGAACCAGCATTACTTACTACCAAAGAACCAGCATTACTCAGCACCAAAGAACCAGAACCAGCATTACTCACCACATGATCTAATAACCTTCTTTGGTAATAGGTACTCAGGGAATGAGTAACACATAAATAATCAATAGTAGGGTGGTACAGCTGTGCCACCCTACTATATATATGTAATGCGTTAAATCTTCGAGACTACTAAAAACTTTTACCGCTTTTCATATCATGCCAGTCTGAACTAGACACGATAGCATATACTGGGCATCGATGTTTGAAGGTTAATAATTCATTTTTGTGCAACCAGTTGACTTTACCACCCTAAAAGCTGCTTGTAGCGAACTACGCACGAACTGGCTACCCTCACGGACAGAGCAAGTTTACCAACGCGATCGCTACACTATTGTCATAGCATTACGCACCTTGAAACAGCGGGGTTGGCTAGAGATTTCTTGGCACCCTCAAGCTGCACATATTTGCATCGGCGATCCGCCACCGCGAATTCCCGATACCTTCACCTTCAGTCAACAACTCATACACCAATTGGGTGGTTTGGCTTTAGTGGCAATTGAAGCGATCGCTCCTTGGGAACGCGTTATTGATTTACAATTTGCTCGGCGTCCTGGAGAAACTGCCCTCTATCACGTGTATGTGGAAGTTATGGGCAAATATAGCAACGTCATTCTCACCGACGCTAGCAATATAATAATCACAGCTGCCCATCAAGTCAGTCAGCAACAATCTAGTGTCCGTCCCATCCAAACCGGACAACCTTACGAAACACCACCGAAACTTACTGGGACTATCCCTAATTTGAGTGAATCTCAAGAACGTTGGCAAGAACGGGTAAGTTTAGTACCAGGAGCAATCAAGCGGCAATTACTCAAAAGTTATAGTGGTTTAAGTGCTGCACTGTTAGAAACAATGTTATTAGCAGCAAATATCCCATCAGAAACATCTACCGATACCCTCAAATCTGAAGATTGGCAAAGGTTGTTTGAGCGTTGGCAAGAATGGCTACAAGCATTGGATTCGAGTAAATTTCAACCCGCTTGGACAAAAGATGGCTACACAGTAATGGGTTGGGGTGGAGTCAAAAGCGTCAAAAATACCCAAGAATTACTCAACCGTTACTACACTGACCAACTCAATCAACAGTTATTTTCCCAATTGCGCCATCAATTGAGTCAGAAATTGAATAATATTTTGGGGAAATTACGCAACAAAGCTCAAACCTTTAAAACACGCTTGCAGCAATCAGATCGAGCCGATGAATATCGGCAAAAAGCTGATTTATTAATGGCTCACCTGCAAAACTGGGAACCGGGAATGAAAGAGATAATTATCCCAGATTTTGAGAGTAATGAGCCAGTAGCGATCGCTCTCCAACCAGATAAAAATGCCGTCCAAAATGCCCAAGGTCTTTACAAACAGCACCAAAAACTCAAACGCGCTCGTTCTGCTGTGGAACCGCTACTTTTAGAAGTGCAGACAGAAATTGACTATTTAGAGCAAGTAGAAGCTGCGATCGCTCAGATAGACAACTACCAAACAGCAGAAGATTTACAAGCTTTAGAAGAAATCCGGGAAGAACTCATCGGGCAAAAGTATCTAGAAGATCCAGAATACCGCAACCGCAGCAGCAATGAAGCCGCCAGCAGCAACTTTCATCGTTACCATACTCCCAGCGGCTTTGAAGTATTAATCGGTCGCAACAATCGCCAAAATGACCAATTAACTTTTCGTGTAGCTGGGGATTATGACCTCTGGTTCCACGCTCAAGAAATTCCGGGTAGCCATGTATTACTACGTCTAAAACCCGGTGCTGTTGCAGAAGAAGCTGATTTGCAATTTGTAGCTAATCTTGCCGCTTACTACAGTCGCGCCCGTCAGAGTGATCAAGTACCAGTTGTATACACTCAGCTAAAACACGTCTACAAACCCAAAGGAGCAAAACCGGGAATTGCCATTTACAAGCAAGAGAGTATCGTTTGGGGAAAACCACAATTAGTTATTGGGCATGGGGCATAGGGCATGGGGCAAACAGAGAGTGTGTCTTCCCCACACTTCCCCATCTCCTCATCTCCCCCTGCCTCCCCTGCTTCTCCACTCCCCACTTCCCACTCCCCTCCTCTACCCTGCGTTATAGCGAATTCTCCTTATAGATAGAAGCTTTTAAACTTTGCTTATATCTTTTTTTGATGAAATTTCCTAAAAAATCTGTGTTGGCTGTTACAATATTGTTAAGAAAAGTTGCCCGTTGCATTTTAGGAACGCGCAATTGGGTTTTAACTCTCTTGAGAAGACAACGCGAAAAAAAATTTTTGAGACCAGCTGTGGGAGGCTGGTCTTTTTGTTATTATCAGCAAACTTTTTCTTGGGTTTTGGTGAGATGAAGTAGTGGTTCATTTTTCAAACGTAAATCAAAGGCGGCTCAAAATTAACCGTAATGCTATAGGATTTCCAAAAATCTTTGCAACATACAAATCGGCTGGGCGTAAAGCTGTACGCCCCTACCTCTGTATCAGGTATTTTGTGAGATAGTATTTACGTGGACTTCAATGAAAATATTAAATTTTTACTCGCTTACCGCCATAAAATTACTTATCTCTTCCTTTGTGTTCTTTGCGGTTGTTTAAAAAAATTGGCTATTCTTTGAGCGGGAAAAGAGTAATTTTGAGATTGCACACAAAAGAAAAGATGCAAACTTATCCTTTGCATCTTTCTTGTAAGATTTTCAAAATTAGAAACTGAATGTGGTTCTCAAGGCACCAATAACAACATCATCATTATCATTGTTGTGATCTGGGGATGTTAGCCAAATGACTCCTGGGGTAATGGTGATATTATCACTGAGCTTATATTGGTAAAATGCTTCCAAATGATAGGATGTATCCTCATCTCTAGCTAATCCTACGAGGCTAGAACTTGTGACTTTAGGTTCTACACCCGCAATAATACCTGCTAAGCTACCTTTTGTACCGAGGTCGGGGAAGCCAAGGGTAACAGCATAGTTCCAAATGTCAACGTCTCCACGGTTTCCTCTCAAGCTTCGGCTGTTAGTGTATCCAACCCAACCACCTAAAACTATGTTCTCAGTAATACCAATGGATGCTTGCACACCGTAAGAATTACTAGAAAATCCTACTTCTTCTTCTGCTAAACCCTGGATAGCTGCTATATCTTGGAAGGTTGCTGCATTGCTACCTGTGGCTAGTGGTTGGTTGTAAGAATTGATGTAAGTTAAACCAAGAGAAATGCGATCGTTTGGTTGAACTGTCAACTGTGCCAAGGCACCATAAGAACCATTGAACAAACCATTATTGGGTGTAGGGTCATTAGCTGTACCACTTAAGTACCCTAAACTTAGTGCTAATTTATCAGTAAACTCGTATGTTAATCCTAACCCCGCGCCACCTATCTGAGTATAAATTGGGTTGCGTGTACCAAAGGTAGACAAAGCACCAAAGGCACCATCACCGTCAAAGAGATTCACAGTACTGGTCAGATCATCTGCTGCACCTCCATTGGCAATTGCAATCACCTGTGTCTTTTTACCCAACGGAAATTTGTAAAACAGTGCATCGATCGCAGCAGTAGTGGTACCATCCTCACCAGCAAAGAATAAATTGCCCTCTGGTGTACCAATGTCAGGGCTGAGAATATTATTCGCTTGGATTCTAGTGAACAGCGTATCTTGCCCTGTGAAGCTGGTAACAAGTTCTATCCGCGCCCGTACGCCTAAAGTTGTATTTTCCTCTGTAATTTCTGCACCATTGACTGTGTTTCCTGACAAAACATCGCTGACAACGGCAACAACTTGTCCTTGCAGTTTGGTTGTCGTAGAAAATTGATTGGCTTCCAATTCAGCTGTCCGTGCTTCTACTGCATCCACACGACCCCGGAGTGTCGCTAGTTCAGCGGAAAACTCTTCTTGCAGTTTTTGTAATGTGGCTAAATCTTCTTTGCTAACTAAATCACCAGTGGCTGTAGCAATTAGTTCATTAACGCGATCTAGACAAGCATTCAAACCAGCAGCAAACTCATACCGCGTCAGTGCCCGATTACCACGATAAGTGCTATTTGGGTATCCTGCAATACAACCATAGCGTTCTACCAGCGACTGCAACGCTTGGAAAGCCCAATCTGTAGTTTGCACATCTGACAACTGAGATACTGAGGTAACTTGGCCCGTTGTGTTATTTTGAGCTATGTTTTGAACTTTGATGTTTGGACTGGCCAAAACTTGCGGTTGATTGATTTCGGAAGTGCCGGATATTTCACCTGCAAATCCAGCAGTACTAAGAAATAGCATTGCACTGCACACTGCTGGACTAACTAGCAGATACTTACAAACTTTTTGCATTTTTCTCCTCACACTTATCTACAATTCGCACTCACACCGCGCTTTTTTGAAAGCACATTTTATTAAAAACTTGTCAGTAATCTTATCAGAAGTATGCAACCTTTTTAAGAAATTGTGTCAATAAATCCTAATTTTAGCAACCGCCATGACCGAAACACAAAAGGATACAAGCCCCATTATTTATTTATGGAGAAGAAAAAAATGTATTTTGAGACGCACGGCGCGAGAAATACGGCGTCCTTACAGCTTTACGCTGCAACCACAGGCTCATCGTGTTGCGGCTGATGTTGAAGAGTTTACGTCCCTTTGTCACCCCGTCAGGAGTTGGAGTTGATGAGTCGAAAGAGTTATGCTTCTGTAAAAATGGTATTTACTACACCTTTAATTGTTGAATTTCAGCAAATGCCACTCGAATTGCAAAATCTGACAGGCGGTTACACCACAGTACCAATTGTCCAAAACATTAACCTCAGTCTGCAAACAGGAGAATGGTTGAGTTTAGTTGGTGCTAATGGCTCAGGTAAGTCTACTTTACTTAAATTACTGAGTCGCATTCTTTCTCCACAGCAGGGAACAGTGCTACTTGACGGTAAAGCAATTCATTCTCAGCCCCCAAATATAATTGCACAGAAACTAGCATTATTGCCGCAACAACAAATAGTTCCTGTTGGCTTGACAGTGCGACAATTAGTAAGTTTAGGACGCACGCCACATCAATCTTGGTGGCAATGGGAATTAAATGCTGAAGATTGGCTAAAAGTCGAAGTTGCAATTCAAAAAACGCAATTAGAAAAATTAAGCGATCGCTTAGTCGAGCAACTTTCAGGTGGTGAAAGACAACGAGCTTTTTTAGCTTTAGCATTAGCGCAAGAACCAAAAGTTTTATTATTAGATGAACCTACAACTTTTCTCGATGTCAACTATCAGTTACAACTATTGGAATTACTTAAAGAACTGAATCAGCATCAGGAATTAACTATTATCACAGTTTTACACGAGCTGAATTTAGCTGCACGGTATAGCTCTCGCATTGCATTATTAAAACAAGGCCATATTTGGGAAGTTGGTACGCCTGAAGAAGTGATGACACCAAATGCGATCGCACAAGTTTTCGGCGTAGAATCAGTGATTATTCAGACACCTATCGGACTACAGGTTTGTGCTATTTCTGCTATATAAAATAATTATCATCGGCTAAGCTTAGAATCATAAAAACCCCTCTCAACAATTAGCGAGAGGGGTTTGAAGTTTTCAGCAGTAAATAATCTTAATCCTCAATGGGTGCATTCGGAATCGCAGCATCAATATCAGCTTGCGACAAATTGGGAATCAACCAGTTCGGGTCACCTGCTTTCAACACTTTGGCAGGAGTAACGTTAAATTCAACAGTACCTGTTTGTGGATTAGTCTTAGCTACTAGCTGAGTTCCATCTACAACTTTAATAGCTAAGGGTTCCGTCAATTCTTGGGCATCCGCAGCTATACCACCTACCTTGCTTCCAATGGGTAGGTAAACACCATCACAGTCCCACTCATTTTCTGTAATTTGACCATTTCCCAAAAAGTAGAGGGTATTTCCTTGGGAAGCTTTTTTGGGTTTGTGAGCATAGATGGCTAAGGTTTTACCAGTTTCATTGCGGCATTGTGCCCAGTTTCGTGCTGTCTCTAAAATATACTTTTGTAGCTTCAATTCACCTAATTTTTGCTGAATTTGCTCTGGTGTATATTCAGATTGATCGGGTGTATCTTTGATTTGTAAGAGATTATTAATCCGTTGAGTTACGTCGATATAATCGGGACTAATAGTTAGGTTCGGCCTGTCAGCCCAAGAAGGTTGGGTAATTATCAAATTAACTAGAAATACTAAAGCAATTAGAGCAGTTTTGAAAAGTTTCACTTTCATTCTCCTTTTGAGGATTACAAAATATTTTCAACATTGAGAATTGTACTATATTGGGTAAAAAATTCAAAACTTCAAATACTAAAAATTTCTCAGAACAAATTTATTTTTGGAACAAATCTCAAATCCAAAATATACAATTTTTACCTCAAGCCTCTACCTAAAAAGTCGTAACGCACACAAGACAGCTATGGGGTCAATCTAAAATCTCAAATCTAAGATTTTTGTTTCTGATGAAGCAGCTTCATCTAAATACTCTTTTTGTTCCAGATCCTGAATGCAGAGTCTAAATTTAAGCTTGAAATGTATAGAGTAAATAAAGTAGATTTAGACTTTCTTGCTATTGGGATCATGAAAAAGTATTTGTGATTCACTGTTATTGACGAATCAGCTTTTCAACAACTTTATTATTTTCCCCAAGTTGTTGCTCATCAAGAAAGAGTTTATTACTGGAAGTTTCTTTGGTAAATTTGGCATTACTTTGGGTGTGCAGCGCTGGTAATACACTTAATTTAACTTCTTTAGTATCTTTGGAAGTAGGCACTAAAATTATTTTCAGTTCGCTGAGAACTCGGTGTTGCTCTTTAATTATTTGAGTTAGTTCGTTGAGTTGTTGAGTGTGTATCTCATCCAATTTTTCATGGAGTAATTCAATATTTTGCCCAGACCTCAAATTGACATTGTGGTCAATTTCAGCATTTTTGCGATCGGTATCAGACTGGCGATTTTGACTCATCAAAACGATGGGTGCCGTGTACGCTGAGGCAAATGAAAATACTAAATTGAGCATCATGAATGGTGATTCATCCCAGTGGGGAACCCCAGGCATTAAGTTCAGACTAACCCATCCTGCCAAAACGGTACTTTGTCCAATAAGAAACCCCCAAGAACCCACTTGTGCTGCAAATTTATCAGCAAGGCGTTGTCCAAAAGTCAGTTCTTGAGTGGAAATCTCTTGTGCTGCTGGTTGTATTTCTACAATTTGAGGCTTTTGAGCTACTTTTGCAGCAACTGTGTTGGACGATACTGTTTTTAATGTATTCATGTTGCACCTCTTGGCGTCATTTGAGTCTGTGTTTATCCTGATGACTTTTAATGTACGGTGCTTAAACGATAGGAGCAAATATTGTTTATTTTTAAAACGATAAATAAAATTTATTAAAAGTTTTAAACTGCCCTAAGGCAGATTGCTAAAGGCGCAGAGTGTCTAAACTCTTGGATTTTGCTATTGCTCAACCCAACCTACTTTTGTTTTTAACCCAGGTATTCCTTCATAAATAGCCCCTAAGTTAAAAATTTGCTTTCGGCAGTTTTTTAATTTGCTCAGTAAAGTATGCTTCTTGGTGTTTGAGTTGTTGCGCCAGTTCTAAACCTTTTTGAAAAGCTGTTAGTGCTTGGGGATATTCTTTGCGTTCTAAATACAATTGCCCAATTTGGTCATAAGCTTGCATCACCGCGTAAAAGTTGGCGGCCTGCGTCTGTGTATCTACGAGAATTTGGCTAGCCTCTAAAGCCTCATCTATTTGTCCTTGAGAACGGTACAGGCTAATTATCTTCTGCAAAGCTTCACCAGCACGAACGAACTCCTGCAATTGCCAAGCACTGGTATAAGCTTCTTGATAATTTTCAAAAGCCTCTACTAGGAAATTAGGATCTGTCTTCCCCAGAGATTCATAATCTGAGGCGATCGCTAGCTTTAATTCTGGTATTTTAATTAGATTATTTTCCTTAATGTAAATTTCTGCTAACTTGTTAAGTGCATTTAATGACTGCTGTGGTTGTTCTGTCTGTGCGTAGATCTCAGCCAATTGTTGCAGATATACTATCTCATTTGCAGATTCCCCTTGGGAAATGGCTAAACTCAACAATTCCTCGTAGATTGGTGCAGCTTGGCGATAATCAAACCAACTCAGATGCAGTTCTCCAATCGTCTTGAGAGTTTCTACTAATGCTACAGTGTCTTTTTGTTGTCTGACTGCTAGCAAAACTTGTTCATAAGCTTGTACAGCCTGTTTAGGCGATCGCACATTTTGATAAGCTTGACCTAGCAATCGCCATAGTTCTAAATCAATTTCGCTAGATTTTTTCTGGGATTGGGTTTGCTTTTGAATTGCTTGTAATCGTTGAGTAATATAAACTATTTCTTGGCGATCGTTTTGATTCCAAGCGATCGCACCAACTCGTGATAATGCTTGTACTTCCTCTAAAGAACCTAAAAAGCGCCGTAAGCGGAGTTCTCGGTTCCAAATTTCAAACGCCGCCACTTCATCCCCTGCTTGCAGTTTCGCCGCAGCTTCTTGGTTTAATCGATCTAATGCTGGTTCTAATTTTAGCCGTTCTTCGAGAGTTAACGGCTTTTTGTCCTTGGGCGATCGTGGTAAAAGTGGATCGGCTGTAGTGAATTCTAGCGGATTAGGAGGAAATTCATCCGGTGGGTTGGGCTTTTTACTTTCTGCTAGCGTCAAAGAACTGCTAAAAAATATACTGGCAATAACAATAACAATTAACCGCTGTAGCATAGTAACTTTACCTTGTTGCATATAGAATTGGGCATAGGACATAGGGCGTTGGGCATTGGTATTTACAGCATATTTCAGGAAAATAAGGTAGAAACTTTAAGAACAAATCCATATCTCAATAGAGTTTTAACACTCTTACCTATTCCCTATTCCCTGTTCCTGCTGTATGTTAATGTCCCATAAGTTACGTATTCCCTGCTTTTAAGCCTGCCAACTTGTTTGACGCATAAAATACTAACAATTATCCCTATTTTCTATCACCCACTCCCCATTCCCTATTACCATTACCAAGGTCTACAATACTTGGAGATAATTTTTAAACAACTAGTCAATCGTCTGTAATGACTCATTCTACTGATATCGCCACCTTAGCCCGCTGGATGGCAGCTGACTTTAGTAATCAAGAACAAGCCTTTGAAAATCCCCCTTTTTATGCTCACATTCGTGTTTGTATCCGTCCCTTACCTTTGGAATTGTTCTCAGGGGTAAGTTTGTTTCTCGAACAAGCTTATGATTTTATGCTCAATCAACCCTACCGAATGCGTGTGATGAACTTGATTGAAGCAGAAAACCACATTGCTATCGAACACTATACAGTTAAGGAAGAACAAAAATTTTACGGCGCATCCCGTGACCCCGAACGCCTAAAAGACTTATCCCTTGACCAGTTAGAAAAAATGCCAGGTTGCAATATGGTTGTAGAGTGGACAGGTCACAGTTTCCAAGGTAGGGTCGAACCTGGTAAAGGCTGTATTGTGGTTCGTGATGGTAAAAATACTTATCTTGATAACAAATTTGAGATCGACGATAAAGAATTTTTCAGTCTCGACCGGGGAAGGGACTTAGACACCGATGAACGTGTGTGGGGTTCTATAGCTGGACCATTTCACTTTCTCCGTTGGAATAATTTTGCTGATGAAGTGAAGGTGTAGCAAGCGAGGAGTGAGGAGTGAGGAATTAAAACTCATAACTCATGACTCGTTTAATATCCTATAGCAGTTGCTATGGCATACCCGCCCGCGGTGGGCGATCGCACAGTCATAATTCGATGACAACGACTAACTGAGTATTTTAAAAACTGTACTGTATTGGTAAATCCATGATGTATTTGTTGCACCCAGCTAGCATACAATTTCTGACCTAGTAAGAAGCTCAAAAAATTATTCAGTCAGAGGGTGGCAATTTAGATAAAATATTGGTAATATAATAACTTGTGGGTCTGGCGACATAGCCAAGTGGTAAGGCAGAGGTCTGCAAAACCTCCATCCCCCGGTTCAAATCCGGGTGTCGCCTTAAGGCTTTCAGCCTTCTAAGAGTATTAGAAAACAAATAAACTGGGGTAAATGATAGTCAAACTGATAGTCAAAGGGGAGTTTTGGGGGTAACTTGACATATTTTAGGTATACCTCAGACATCAGAGTTATATCAGATGGCATCCTATAAGTTACCAGTTACCCTAACCCATGATCTCTATACCAAACTTCAGAAACTCTCAGCCGCTAATGGGCTTTCTATGGCAGCCCAAATCCGATACCTTATCAGTCAAGCAAGTAACCATCCAGGAGTTACAGGCGAGTTTACAGGAAGTCAGGGAGAGTCAGCAGAGGGTACAGATAACCCTAGAGCGCATTGAGAAAGATTTAGATGCTAATACAAAAGTACTACAGAAGTTAGTTGAGCATCTAGTTACCCTTGATTCCATCTCAGCCCATTAGTCATTGGATGTTGGGTGTTATCGGTGGTCATCTGATTATCAGAGTGTCTAGTCAGGTTATAGGCAACCTGCGATCGCCGGAGTTCCTTAAGCGCAGTGGCGACTATCTGATAGTCAGGGTCAGACTGGCAAAGGCTAGTCCTAAGTTGAATCAGGCTAGCCTCTAAAGTTTCATATTGATTTTGAATATCCATACTAGGTTAGCATATTGACTAAGTAGTAATAACTATAACAAACTTCCTATAAAACTACCTATTTTCTTCGGTCATTAGTTTACCTTTAACCCTCTGGTTAACCCCAGGGGGCTTTTTAGTTGGGTCTAGGGGTAACTGGCTTGCGCTGGCGATCGCTTCAGGTATTATCAGCCAGCTTAAAATACCAAATCATCTCAAATAGGGTTAACCCAATGTGCCAGTTTATATACAAAATGTGCCAGTTAAGCCAGCCATTAATATCTGCATGGGTTATAATGGGAGTATACTAAGAGAGGAAAGAAACAATGGAACTCCCAGTTTTTACCAGAGTGGCTTTAGATTTAGATGAATACCTGATCGAGCTAGACAAGGCGGATTTAGAGAAGTTATCAGTTATCCCATCGGTCAAGTCAGCAATAAAGACCTTGTATACTCTGCGAGGGTCTAAGTTTATTGATTTATGGGATTTATTCACAGATAGCCTACCTGATCTTGATGGAGTTGAAATCTTCTTGGATGATGAGGTATGAATAATGACTAACCAGAGAACCAACCGGAAAGTTAAGTTACAGGTCTGGCTGACTGAAGAGGAACATGAACTACTGTCTCAGGCTGCCACCGCAACAGGTCAGGGGATGTCTAGTTATGTCCGGTCTACTGTACTCAAGGCGATTAAGGCTGACTTAGGGGCAACTGTAGCGGATAAGTAACTAATCAAATACTTAAAGGATTAAAAATGTCTTACTGGTCAAAGGAAGAGGAACAAAGAATACTAGCCACAGCCAGATTAGAGCTAGTACATGGTAGCTGGGATTTAGAGACAGTTGGGGGTAGTTATATTGAGGTGAACCATGCCCAAATATTAAAAGCAATACCTCAGTTAGGTTTTGATAAAAATGGTGAGCCTATAGGGGATTTAGTCGATGTTTATTTTTATACTGGGGAAGTGGTAACAGTTAGTTTAGAGACTAATGAGGAATCTTCCCTACACATCTATGATCAGTTCCCCATCTGCTGCTCTATTCCACAAGTATAAATACTTATTCCTAAAGGTATAGATTTAGATATCTTTAGGATTCCTTAAGGTTTATAGGATTATTCAGAGGCTAGAACCCTGATTCTACTGTTAGATTACCCGACTTGACAATGTTAGATAAAGCGCATTGATATTACAGGAAATGACTAGAACATCATTGATTAACTTCCGGGCTACTGAACAGGAAGTAGCAAAGATAAAGGAACTGGCTAAGGCAGCAGGTTACAGCCAGTCAGAATATATCCGGTTAGCTGCTTTAGGCTTCCCAGTGCAACCAGTACAAACCAAATAGGGTAACCAGTTAGCAGCTAGTTACCCTAAAGCTCAATATTCAAAGTAAACAAACACAGGGCATTAGCCCAAAGGATTCAAATAAATGGATTACAGCAATACCAACTCAAAGGAAGTCGATATGTCTGATTATAACAGCTTTAATGATACTAAGTCAAGTCCTAGCGGCTTTGATGATACTGACCTCAATAGCCTTTTAAAAGAACTTAAAGTGGTGAATATCCTAAGTGTATCGGTTAGGGGTTCATCTAGATTTGATAACAAAGACCACAGAGAGCAAATACCCCTTATAAACAGCATAAGAGCGCATATTAATAAGTCAGGTAATGAGGCGGGTTATGTTTGGTTTGAGGTGTTTAAAGCTGTTTATGATGGCAGAGTAGAGCTTAATGCTTGGACTGGGGAACTTTATTTAGATGGGCAAATAGTAACTGAAGAATATTTAATAGACAGGTTAGAACAGGCTCTAAAAATGCTCATGAGACTTAACCGAGAGCAGTTCCAAAGGAAGTTTCAAGTCTGGATTGATAAGTATACCTTTAACCCAGTTAGGCGACAAATAGAGGATATTATAAAAGAAAAAACACATCAGTGGGTTATCCCCGGAACAAACCCTAAGACCATCCAAAATATTGAAGGCTATTATACTAACAGAGAGAAAAAACCCATATCTGATATTGAAAAACTTTGCTCAATAGGTGGGTATATAGTCAAAGATTATTATGAGCCTATGGAAGATTGGGACAAACTAGCCAGTATCTTGTTTGGTACTGATGATGTATTGAGTCAGATGATGTTAGAAAAATGGCTAATATCCGCAGTTGTTAGAGCTTACCAACCGGGGGAACAAGTGGATTACAGCCTAGTATTAAAAGGTAAACAAGGGGCGGGTAAGTCTACTTTCTTCCGATTATTAGGTGGGGAATATTTCTTAGACCTGGATAACTCAACCGATGGAACCGAAGTTAAAAGACAGCTTGATAAGTCTTGGATGGTTGAAATGGGTGAAATGGAAGGCATAACCCGCAAAAAAGAAGTAGAGGAGCTTAAGGCATTTCTAACAAAGACTAAGGATACATTCAGAGGGTTATATGAGCGCAAGCCATCTGATCATCCTAGACATTGTGTGTTTGGTGGAACTTGTAACTCCGATGAGATTCTGAGAGATTCAACAGGTAATAGAAGATTCTGGATTATTGACTTAGGAGATCGCAAAGTTAACAGAGATTATTTAGTTGAAAACAGAGACTCTATACTGGCTACTGCATATCTTAAGTGGCAACAGGGGGTTACTTGGTATCCAGATGATCAGATGTCAGAACAGTCTGAGGATAGAAACAAGAACTATCAGGAGGTTAATGAGTGGACACAAAAGGTTAACCATAGTTTAGCTAAACTACAGGGCTTTATCGACAGCAAGAATACATCAGGTAAGAGTAGAGATGGGTATCAACATTATGATGGGTTAGCTATTAACTTATCTGCCTTCATGGAACACAGCCTAAAACTTCATGTAACATTACATAGAAGTTGTAACAAGAAAATAACCCAAGCATTAGGTGAGCTAGGTTATACCAAAAAAAGACCTACCTTAGCTGATGGTAGCCGCCCCTGGGTTTATATAAAACATGGTGTTCAGAATCCCTTAATAGTTGACTCCGCACAGTTAGAGCAAATGGCAGAATGCTGGAAGTAGTCAACTAACCCGATTATTTAACCTAATACCCCTTGATTACCCTTGTAGCCTTAGTGTTACAGGGGTTTATCCTTGTCCTATCAAAATACCTCTGTCCTATCAACTCTAAATCTCATAGGACAACCAGGTTGATTAGTGGGTAAGGGTTCTACCTTATTTGTCCTATCTGTCCTATGTGTCCTATGAAAAATAGAAAAGTATAGGACTTGTAGGTATGTATTGTATAAGCTATGCTAGTAATACTTATATCTAGGGTAAGTTGGGTAAAACTAGTAGGACACATAGGACAGATAGTAGAACCTCTACCCATTAAGCTTTTCGGGCTGTCCTATAAGATAAAACTGATAGGACAGACATAGGACACATAGGACAGAGCATCCTAACCAGTAACCACCTAGCAATCGCTTAATCAACATCACAGGTATTTAATACCCCCGCATTGGGACTTACCTGTACTGCTTTTGCAAAAGCACTAGTCCCTATAGCTGCATAACTATAACTTCCTAGCAATGAATCTAGTTCCTTTAAGCCTTCCTGTGGTAACAGCTTGGCTAACCCAGGATAATCAGAACTTTTAAAACCTGAGCTAGACCACCAGAATATACCAAAGGAACTTCTATCAAATGCCTGAATAACACTAGGGTCATTGGTAAATAATAAGTAGTCTAGTTTACCATCTGTACCCTTGAACTGGTACACCATAGCCCCCAAAGCCAAACCAATAGTATAAACCTTACATTGGGTTCTATCAAAGGGTTCATCATCCGCATAATCTGTGGGTTCATTGACCTGAGTTTTGGCTTGTTCTTCTGTCCCAGATTCAACTGTTCTCGATGTGCCTATTTGAAATGGTATGTATACTAAGAAACACAACCCTGTAATGGTAGCTATTATGGTAGCTAACCGCTTGGGGTGCTTTTCAATAAGGTCTAGGTATTTATTTAGCACTGTGATAATGGTATCTAATATTACTTACATCAGTCTATTCTGGTAAATAATCATGGTCAAGGATACCAATCAACCTCAGCAAACTACCCACTGGTCATAAAAAGACCCCGGCGATCGCTAGTCCCTCCTTGGATACCTAACAGGGCGCTGGCTGCCTGGGATGCCCCCGGAGTAATCAGGGGTCAGGGGTAACAAAGGGTCTATCAACGCATTCCACAGTTATCTTAGTTGCCTTAGTAACCCTCTGTTTCCTTTGGACTGCCTGACCTACTGCTACAGCAATAGCGCTCCAAGCTACTTTCTGGGTTAACCTGTCGCCTTGAACAAAGTACTCAACCCCATCTAAGGTAACTATAATCATCCGATCTCCTCTGTATCTAGTTCCCATTGTAACTTCCCAACAATAAACCCCGGTAAGCATAAATACTCATCGGGGTTATTTTGAGGTTCGCACGGGGTTGAAGCATGGCAATATAAAAAATAGCTAAATATCGCTTATTATCCCCGAATATCCTCATTTATCGACTTTTTGATGTAAGCACGGCAATATATAAGACCTCTTCCGATTGCAGTTAAATCCCATATAAAAACCCTGGAAGCCTTAGACTGCCAGGGTTATCTATTGCAGTCTACACGCGCTAGAAACTACCCAGTATGGACTCGATGATAAAGATATCATCGGTACTCAGTATATCTAAATCAGGAACTTGTACTGAGTTTTTCGCTTGTTCTACCAACTGTATTAACTTGGGTACAAAGTCAGTTCTCCACCGGGGCAATAGAACCTCAGCAGGTAGCCAAGTCGGGTCTTCATCGAACATTCGAGTCAACAGGTAATCAAACCATACTTGGGAGTCTAGAGGGTCAACCCCTGCCATTAACTCTACAACGGCTTCATAGAGTTCCTTGGTATTTGCATAGGTCTTGCCCTTAAATAGAAGTCCCCCATTACCTACCCTGTGGGTTGTAGACTCTACTCCATAAAATGGATGAGTCAGTAACTGGGCGACAATGCCCAGATATTTAGCGATCGCCGCCTCATCTCCATATTCCTTGCGGTACTGGATGAGATAAGTCTCCACATGGTCGGTTGTTAAAGTCCCAAACTTAATCTGAGCATCAATAAATCGCTCTAGCCACAGCATAAGCTCTTTCCTAGACCGGGCTTTGTTAGCCTCTTCCTCTGCTTTCTTCCGGCGCTCTGCCTCTTGTTGATCTTGTAGCAACTTGAGGGTTGCCAGTTGTTCATCAATGTATTTTTGAAAGTCCCCAGCCATAAGTTTTGTCCTTAATCTATTTGATATTACTTTGTCAACTTCGGTAGAGAGTTTGTTGACAAAGTAAGGATATATGGGAGGAAACAGACCAATGAAAAAACCACACCGGATAAGTTTCAGGATTGATGATGATACCTACAACTGGTTAGAGGGAATGGGCAAAGATTCCCCCCTATCGGTAGCTGAGGTAGCTAGGGAAGTATTAATGGTCAGCCGGATGTCAAAGGAGACTAAATCGGTCTATGGCAAATGTCTGGAGTATTTAGGCTCCCTGGATTCCACCGAGTTTTTACAGGGGCTTGATGGGTTGATAGCGGTACTTAAGGAGGTAAAGTCTAATGGGTAGAAAGAGCCATTGCCCCATCTGTGCGCTTAATGCTGAGGCTAGACAAAGCTTTGAGGATAAGGTAAGGCTAGGACTGCCAGCAACCGCCTTAGTTGATTACCTGATAACTCTAGGGGTTCATGTAACACCTCAGCAGATTTATAGCCATAAAAAGCACAGTAAACCCATCAAGCCCCCGGCAACATACCAGAGCCACCCGGTAGCCCCCCGGTTAACTACTAATGTCTCAGCCGATGGGTTAACCACCGATGACAGACAAGAAAGGCTACTGGCGATCGCTCTAGAGGCTGTTGATTCCCTGGCTGCCCAGTTCAATGCTGATAACAATCTCAGGGTTGCCAGGATGCTTAAGGAGATGGGGGAATGGGCTAGTCAGTTAGTTAAAGACAGGATGGCTAGGGAAACCATACCAGAAACCAATGTCACAGTATCTATCAACCTGGGGTCATTAGAACAAGAGTTAGGTATTCCAGAGGTTTAGTTTTCAAAATATATAAGGAACAAAACAATGATTAAGATGACAGCCAAACAGAAAGCATTATTCAACAGACTAACCCCAGCACAGAGGGCTAGGTTGTTAGAAGTCCTAGAGCATAAACAATACCTACCAGCTAATGTAAGGGCTGCCCAGACTAGAAAAGTTAAGAGACTGGGCAAGACCAAACAGGTATCAGGGGGTACTGCCTTTGACAAAGCCGCTCATGGACTTGGGGATGATGTCAGTCTAGCCCAGATGTACAGCGGTCATCTAGATTAGCACCTTTCATCGAAACATTTCGATATCCTGGGGAAATATTTCGATTAAGCCCAGAACAGCCAAAGCTCCCAAGGTATGACCAGTACCAAGGGAGCTATCAACAAATATTTAATAAACCATACCATGACTATTATAGCACACATTCCCCATAATGGGGGAAGTCGCCATAGCGATTATTTCACCGACCCTATTGAAGTCCGGTTAGCCTGTGGTAACTCATGGGAGTATAGCCTAACCGAATACCTGAATAATCAAGGGTTAGACCGAGTTTACCAGCCAGATCAGTACATGACTTACCGATCGGTTTATGGGATTTTGAAGGCTGACCCGGATAACTGGAGGAGTCGGAGTCAGTCTAAGTTAGCCCAAGACTTGTACCCAAAGTACCAGCGAGATATCCGAGTTATTCACAGGGGGGCTGGTTACAACTTAGAAGTAAAGTCCAAATCAGGCATCTTTGAAAACCATAACATATTGGTAGGCGGTATTGCAAGCCGATGGGAGCGCTATAGGTTCCCGGTTCATTTTGTAGTTGCCATCGATCGCAACACTGGGGAAGCCAGGATAACAGAGGCGGATAGGTTAACCAGAGAGACAAGCTGGCTTAGGGTCAAGTCCAAGGAACTATCCTATGGAGTACCCAGGCATCTATTTAGACCCCTGGACACTTGGCTAGACTTCCTAAAATCCCAGTAACAGCCGATGGGGTTAACCCTGTTATCAGATTTCTGGTAGGGTTAGGGGTACTGTATTACCTGCATAATGCTTCAGGATAATCTCTGGGCTATTCCCTACCAACTTAGCCACTGTGGTAACTGTTAACCCTTGCTCTAACATCAGGGTAATAAATGTATGTCGGGTATTGTAGGGGCATCTGTAGCGGTCTATTTTTCCTTGCTCAAGTAGTATTTGGATTACCCCTTTGTAGAACTTCTTACCCATCCTACCCCCCTTCCAAATCTGGGTACTGAACTTATTGTTATTTATTATACCTCCGGTAGGACTAGTAAAAACTGTCTGGTCGGGGCTAGGGGTATCGGGGCGGATAGATAGTAGTAGCTCCCTAACTTGGTTATTGCATGGGAACTTCCGAGTTTTACCTGTTTTAGTCCCCTTCCTAATATTTAGCTGGCTATCATAGGACTCAGTAAAGGTTATCTGGGTACAATCTGGGTTTATATGTTTCCACTGGAGCGCTATTGCTTCCCCGGTTCTACAGCCAGTCCAGAATAGGAACTTAACAAAGGGGGCATAATGTGGTTTGGTATCCTCAAATGCCTTGATAATGATATTCATTTCATCCCTACTGAAAGGGTCAATGGCATCTGAATCATGCTTAGGTAGCTTGATGTCTTCTGACATACCAGTAAAGGGATTATCAGCGATTAAGCCGGAAGCCTTAGCCCACTTGCAACATGCGGCTAAGTAGGTCAGTACCCGCTTGGCTGCATTAGGGGTTAGTTGGGTCAGCAGATAATCTCTGATTGTGATCGCCTGACTCAAGTCTTTAACAGGCAGGGACTGGATGTGGTTATGATACTTTCTGGCATAATCCCGGCGATATGTGGTCGGGGCTAACTGTGGTTTCATATACTCGCAATACTTAACCCAAAGTTGCAGTACATCGGACTCAGGGGTATTTGGCTTAACTATAGTTAGTTGGGGTTGCTTATAGGCTCCTAACTTCTCTCTGTAGCGGTCTAATGTCGGGTCAAGGTTCCCGGTTAGTATATCCTCTTCTATCCAGTTAGCTATCGAGTCTACCCGCCTTCGGTTAATCTCATTAGCATCTAGCCCGGTGCTAAGGTAGACCTGTTTACCTCCATCAACCACAGTTCTAGGTAGTCTGAGCCTTAACTTCCCTCGGTACTCCTCAACCCCTACATTACCCTTAACCCGCTTAGCTGTATTCATGACTATCAATAACCTCTACCTACCAGATTATGATAGTCAGTATGATAGTCAAAGTCAAGATAGTCAGCGGTGGGTTATTGGTTAATCAAGGGTTTCTGGGGTGTTTAGTACTTTAGGCAGAGGTCTGCAAAACCTCCATCCCCCGGTTCAAATCCGGGTGTCGCCTTTGACAAATGTACATTAACTAATTATTTGTCATTGTTAACAGATTAATGTCATGTTTAACAAATTGATGTCACTGTTAACAGATTGTGTGTCACAACTACAAACGGACACACTATCACAATGGCAAACCTCTGCCTTAAGTTTAAACCCACAAGAAATTTAGCAAAGTTTTTAGTACAACTACTAAAACTTTAAGAGGCTGTCTCTAAAGAAATGTAAAGAGATAAAAGTATGGCGATCGCTACAAATGAAAATTGATTTTGAAGCAATAGAGTAGTGGTCTAAACAATGACACGCAAAGCGTATCCAAGTGATGTAAATGATGCAGAATGAGTAATTATAGAGCCTTTGCTTCCCGGTTCACAACCCATTGGTCGTCGTGAAGTAAATTTACGAAAAATCATCAATGGAATTTTCTATGTTCTGCACGAGGGATGTACGTGGCGTGCATTACCACATGACTTCCCACCTTGGCAAACCGTTTATAACTATCTTGATAGAGGTTTGTTGAAAAAAGCGATCGCATAAATTTCGGTGTAGATTTTTCCGTATTTGACCTTCTCTAAAGCCAACAAGATAATAAGGTGGAAAAACTACCCTTATCTTATTAAAGTTGTAATTGGTGGCTAACACCTTTACCGGAGAATTGTGAGAAGTTTATAGTATTTTTAAATCAAGTTTCCATTGTTCAACCAAGTCTTGCTCGATAGTCTTCATAGGAAAACTGACGCCAAAGCTCGAATGTGCCATCTTTCTTAAGCAAGCCGATTGATGGATGTACCACACCGTTGAACATCGTGCTTTTCACCATCGTATAGTGCATCATATCCTCAAAGATCAGGCGATCGCCAATGGACAAGTCATCACAAAAGGCGTAATCACCAATAAAATCTCCTGCTAAACAACTCGAACCACCCATGCGATACACTTTGTCTCCTTCCTCTAATTCCCGCGCTCCTCGAATAACAGGTTTATAAGGCATTTCTAAGCAATCCGGCATATGAGCGGTAAATGACACATCTAACATGGCATGGGTAAGATCGGAGGTTGGAATCAGATCTTGGACGGTAGCTAGCAAAAATCCTGTTTCCCAGACGATTGCCGAACCTGGCTCAAGAATCAATTCAATATGTGGGTAGCGATTGTGAAATGCACATAAAACGTCAATTGCATGAGCAATATCGTAGCTTTGATGAGTCATCAAATGCCCACCACCAAGATTTAACCACTTTATTTGCGATAAAAAGTGTCCAAAAAAGTATTCTATATGTGAAAGCGTTTTTTCCAACGCATACGAATCGCTTTCACATAAATTATGGGACAAGAACCCTTCCACTCCTTTCGGTAGGCGATCGCCAATGTACTCCGGTAAAATACCAAGGCGAGTATTCGGCTGGCAAGGATTATAAAGCATTGTTTTGACTGGCGAGTATTGGGGGTTAATACGAAGCCCCAGCGATACTTGACAATGGGATCTTTCAATGAATGGGTAAAATCGTTCCCACTGACTCATTGAGTTAAACGTCAGATGGGAAGCATAAGTGAGAATGGAAGGCATATCTTCATGACGATAGGCTGGAGAATAGACATGAATCTCCTTGCCAAATTTTTCCCTAGCCAGTTGCACTTCCCACAACGAGCTTGCTGAGGCGCCGTGAAGTGTCCTTTGTACCAGAGGAAAGCTATGAAACAGAGAAAACGCCTTGAGAGCAAGAAGTACTTTTATCGGTGCTTCTTGCTGCACTCGTTCAAAAACAGCAAGATTTTGCTCAAGACGCACTTGGTCTAATACAAAACAAGGTGATGGGATCGTTGTGAAAGCTACTTTGCTGCTCTGCGTCATCCTTACTCCTTCTCGAATGGGGATGTTCCATCGATCGCCTCATGCCATGATAGTCCAAAAGGCCCAAGCAGCTTCATAAACGGATCGGGATCGCACTGCTCAACATTAAATACTCCAGGTTTTTTCCAGAAGCCATTAACCACCATTAGCGCACCAATTACCGCCGGAACACCTGTTGTGTAGGCGATCGCTTGCGCTCCAACTTCTTGGTATGCTTGAGCGTGGTCACAGTTGTTGTACACGTAGTATTTGCGTTCTTTTCCTCCCTTCACTCCATGAATATAGCAGCCAATGGATGTCTGCCCTGTATAGTCCTGTGCAAGAGATGAGGGATCTGGAAGCAGAGATTTCAGGAATTTTAATGGAACTACTTTGAATCCTTCATAATCAACTGGGTCAATGCGCGTCATTCCAACATTCTGAAGTACTTGAAGATGGGTGATGTAGCTTTGTGAAAAAGTCATCCAAAACCTGGCCCTCTTGAGAGTTGGAATGTGTTTTACAAGAGATTCCAATTCCTCATGATAGAGAAGATATGACTCTCTCTCACCTATTTCTGGATAAGGGACTGGACGATGAATCGAAAGAGGAGGTACTTCTACCCACGTGCCATTTTCATAATATCGCCCATTTTGGGTAATTTCCCGGATATTAATTTCCGGATTAAAATTGGTGGCAAACACTTGGCCATGATTCCCAGCGTTGCAATCAACAATATCGAGGTAGTGAATCTCATCAAAATAGTGCTTGAGGGCGTAGGCAGTAAAGACTCCCGTCACCCCAGGATCGAAACCACATCCAAGAATAGCAGTAATTCCTGCCTTTTTGTAAGGCTCGTGATATTTCCACTGCCAACTATATTCAAATTTTGCCTCGTCAGGAGGCTCATAGTTTGCGGTATCGAGATAGTGAACTCCTACCTCAAGACATGCATCCATCAACGCTAAATCTTGATAAGGAAGTGCCACATTGATGAGAATATCAGGGCGAAATTCTTTGAGAACTTCGACTGTATTGTTTACATAATCTGCATCAAGGGCGGCTACCTTAACTTTTGGTGACTGAACGCGTTCAGCAATCCGATGGCATTTTTCGATTGTCCGACTCGCCAGAAGAATTTCTGAAAACTCTTCTCGCGCAGCACATTTATGTACAACTACGTTTCCTACACCCCCAGCTCCAACTATCATTACCTGAGCCATGCTACCTCCTGAAAGAAGTGACTTTTACATTCTCTGTGAACTCGTAATTTTATTAACAGCTAATCACGAATCTATCCCACTAATAAAGCTCTTTGAATCCAAATATGAATAGTAGCAAGCTCAAGAAATGCATCAAAATATACTTTTCGACGTTAAGAGTGAACAACCTATTTAATACATAACGATATGGTGCATGAGGCATTCCTTTGCCACGTTTGGATGCCTCTTCAGAAAATATATCTTCAAACAACTTTCATTTCTTCGTCACTCAGTCCTTCAAAACGTCCAGCCATAAGGTGATACACCCTTCTCAGATGAAAAGTAGATTATCACATTTTCATATTAGTAGGATAGTTTCTTAGAATTTAATAAGAGATAACTTTAGAGCGGTGAGTGTCAATCCAACTGATAATAGTTATACACCAACATTTACTAAATCAACATCAGCAAGCCATATTGTTCTGCTTTGGGCAAACACTTCCTCTAAAATTGGGGAGCGCCACTCTACTCCATAAAGCCAATTATTTTTGAGACTAAAAATCCCTTGAATAATACGGTGTGTCGGCTGTTCACCGAAATCAACCTCAACTATGTCCCCCAATTCAAAAGCTGGAGTAGAAACAGTGGTTTTTTCTAGTACGTTTGTTCGGTGAAATTCTTGCTCAGGTAAGTAGAGAATTTCACTCTGGCAAACAATTGCATAAATCCACTCCTGTCTTTCCCACTGAACACCACAGCAGTAGCCTGACAAGTCTGAGATTGGCAACAAAACTTTTTCTAACATTTTGACTGCTAGTGGAGGCATGGTCTGACCCCACTCAGGAGAAATATGCCAACAGGATTCTAAGGCGGTAATTTGGTTAATCATCTGGGAATGTAGTTCTCTTTTTTATACATACACTCCCTTGCATCAGTCTGATCCGGAATATAATTCAAATACTTCACCCGCCATAGTCAATTACCTTTGTTTAGAGTTCCCAATTCCAGCCAAGCAATTGCTGATTAACCTAGAAATTAGTTTTGTGTTTTAAAGTAGAAAGTAGTTTGATTGAAAGTGTTTGTTACTAGCGATGAAAGTTTTAGGGTTAGTCTTGCCAGTCCTGTTACTGCTAGGCACACCTGCGATGGCAGTTGAGTTAAAAGGGCAAAATATTGATGGTCAAAAGTTACCTGCTAAGGCTTACTATTATGCAACAGGTGGGGTCTACAAAGTTCAGGTAAGCTTTCACAATAAACGAGCAATAATCTACTTTGCTGACGGAAACCAAATAACCATAAAGTTGAACCAGCAGGTAATCACTGACTCAAACGATATTGAAGGTTTTGGAAAACTAGGACAATATCCTGTAAATAATACATTCAATGTTGGGTTGGTATATAGCAATGATTGGCCCGGCAGCAGTAGTGGTCAATTGCAACAGTCCAATCCGCTAGAAGGGTTTTGGAAAATTAGTTTGGAGTGAATACCAGTGTTTCCTAATTTTCTCCCATCACAAGTTAATCAATGCTATCGAGGAATGGAACTTAACTTCTAATTTACCGACAGTTAGCTCCACTAATCTAGGCTTGGAAGCGATCGCCTGGATGCCAGATAGTTATTTGCAGGCTAATGAATTCATAGACGAAAGTACTAATCAGCCCTACAACCCAGCCAATTATCCATTACAGGGCACGGGATTGTTTTTTGTTGGACTGGAAGCGAATGGACAAAGGGCGATCGCTCCTGTTTTCCTGACTTGAAAGCAGACTGCTTTTGATGTGCGATCGCTTTTTTTTCCTCGCTGGTAAAAGTTGAAGTTACAGCGGCACGTTCAAAGGTTGTGGCAATTTGGCATCACAAGTATCTAAATTGCCGTTTAAATGAGGTATCAACAGAACGCAACAGTCACAAATCGCCAGTTGTTGACCCAAAGCTGTAGAATAACTCAGCAACCCACAGCCCTCGGTCATCGCTTCTCTACGAGACGCTGCGCGAACGCTACAACTGGCTAGTAATGTACTAGAAAATACATAGTAATAGAGGGAATTCCAAATAAAAAAACGTCCCAAAATTTCTTGTGGGATAATTTATTTCTTGGTTTCCCTTAATAGACAAAATATAGTGTTTGGCGACAATGCAAAAACTCCTTTTTCGTGACAGAGATAGCTTTAGAGCGCAGGCCCTATTCCTTGGTAAGAAGATTAACCTACAAAGATTGGAGAATTACGTTTGCTTGGCGACTATGCCAGTAATGGTTACAGTAGGTGAACACGGCTGTGCGGTGCTGCTGGGCTATGGTGCAATTGTTCTGTTTAACCTTGAGCCTGCCGAAAAAGTAGTTTTTTTGACCAAACTATCCTCTCAAGTTAGTGACTCTTTTGCCGAGCCAGAAACAGAAGAGGTAGAAATTCATCTCAATGTTGCCGAAAGTGAGCGAGTTAAGGAAGGAAAAATTTTTCTGCATGAATCTAGTATAGAACGTTTACAGATAGTGGCTGATATTCTTGCTAAGAGTGTTGTTCTTTCTCATTATGAAACGAGCCTAGCAACTGTATTTGATCAAATTGAACCGTTTGCAGCTAGTCTAATGAGTGACAACAGGAGTAAACGCAAGAGTCGGGAATTATTGCGTCAACTTGGGACTACCCTGTTAGTTCAACATAAAATTGTGGGTCGAGTAGAGATTATTGATAAGCCGGAGCTGCTGTGGGAGTCACCACAATTAGAAAACTTATATCTGCGTTTAGAGGATGAATACGAAATCCGTGAGCGTCACAATGCCTTGGAACGAAAACTAGAGCTAATTTCTCAAACCGCACAAATAGTGCTGGAGTTCATGCAGCATAGCAGTAGCCAGCGAGTAGAGTGGTATGTGGTGATTCTGATTGTGGTGGAGATTCTGCTGTCGCTGTACGACATCATGTTTAAAAGCTAACGCCTAATGCCTCTAAAAATGAGGAAGCTAAACACGTTAATTGGCTGCCACTGGTAAATTCAGATGAGCGAGTCTGCGGTGCTTGCTAGCCTACGCAAGTGTGAGTGTCAATTTAGTGTCAATTTGGGCTGCGAGTACTAAGCTAATGAGCATTTAAGCTGACTTTTCACGTCATGTGGAAAAGCTAACGCAAAACCTAACCCCCCAGCCCCCTTCCCTACTAGGGAAGGGGGAGAAATCAAAGCCTCTCTCCTTACAGGGGAGAGGAATGGAAGCGGGGTTTTCCAGATACCGTGAAAAGTCAGAGCATTTAAGTTGCATAAAACCAGGGCTGGAGCCGCTTACTACAAGCGAATCACTCTGGAAAAATGAATGACGATTAGCTTATCCTTTCAATTCATGTACACGCTGCCATTGCTGTTATGTAATTTTGTAGGTTGCACAGTTCGGCTGACGAATCACCATCAGAGTTTTCAGTACAGGGTCAAGCTTGAGATCTTCGCGTAGCAGGGGCTTTTCTAGCAACTTGCAAGTAAAGCGAATCTTGGCGCAAGGTTTAATACCAACGCGACTGGTATCAATCCAATAGCCAATATCAGGGGGGTTAGTGATAATCTGTGCGATCGCCTTGAATTTACTTTTCACTATTTTTATAATTCTTCAGTAATCTTGACATTGTGACTAGTGGATATACTTAGTTACTTTGAAGGCAGAACTTTGGATGACAAGATTATTGTGTTTAAGAAAGAAAATTTTTTCAACCTTTCAACTGACCTATTCTGTATCATCGCTACCGATGGTTGTTACCACCAAGTGAATCCAGCATGGGAAAAAGTATTAGGATGGAAACCAGAGAACTTAATCGGGCATCCTTGGTTAAAATTCCTGCATCCAGAGGATATTGCAATCAATCAGCTACCAAGGGAACCAAAGCTTTCTTGGCGCTGGGATAACCGTTATCTTCACAAAGATGGTAGTTATCGGTGGCTGTCTTGGAGCCTGTCAACTGACGAACAGGGACTCATATATGCAATAGGCAAAGACATCAACCAGCAGGTGCAGCAAATAGAAGCACTTGAAACTGAACGCCAAAGCCTTTATAACCTACTTAATCAGCTACCCGCTTTTCTTTATCTGCAACCCAATAATTATGGTATAGGCTTTTATAACCAACGCTTCCAAGAGGTATTTGGAGACCCCACAGGAAAACGTTGTTATGAGGCAATTGCTGGACTCAAACAGCCTTGTCCAGTCTGCCCTACATTTCGTGTCTTTGACAGTAATGCTCCGCAACTTTGGGAATGGGTTGACAGTAAAACAGGTAATGTTTATCAGATTTATGATTATCCGTTCAAGAATATGAAAGGTGAGCCAATGGTTGTCGAAATGGGTTTAGATATTACTGCTGTCAAAAAAGCAGAGGAAGCTTTACGACAGCGTGAGAAGGAATTAACCCAAAAAAATCAACAGCTTGCTGAAGCACTAACACAATTAAAAAACACGCAAGCGCAACTAATCCAGACTGAGAAAATGTCTTCTTTAGGACAACTAGTGGCTGGAGTGGCTCATGAAATTAACAACCCTGTTAACTTTATCAATGGTAATATTATTCATGCTAAAGAATATATTCAACAATTGCTAGAATTGCTGCAACTTTACCAAAAAGAATATCCTGATCCTACACCAGTAATTCGCTCAGTCATAGGAGCAAACGAGTTAGAGTTTATTACTGAAGACCTCAAAAAATTGCTCGATTCGATGAAGATGGGAAGCGAACGCATTACTGATATTGTAATATCATTGCGGAACTTCTCTCGGCTAGATGAAGCGGAAATAAAAACCGTCGATATCCACAGTGGTATTGAAAGTACGCTATTAATTTTGCAAAACCGCCTCAAAATTAAATCCAATCATCCGTCAATTGAAATTATTAAAGAGTACGGCCAACTGCCTTTAGTAGAATGTTATGCGGGTCAACTTAACCAAGTATTGATGAACATTCTTACTAATGCGATCGATGCTTTAGAAAATTTGTCTTTTATTAATCAGCCAGGCAACCCACAAATCTTTATCCGCACTTTCGTACTCAACTGTAATTGGATTGCGATTGAGATTGCTGACAATGGGCGCGGAATGCTGCCAGAAGTTCAAAAGCGTGTGTTTGATCCTTTTTTTACGACCAAACCAGTAGGCAAAGGAACTGGTTTAGGAATGTCAATTAGCTATCAAATTATTACAGAAAAACATCAAGGGCGCTTAAGCTGTATTTCATCTCCAGGAGCAGGAGCTAAATTCATAATTGAGATTCCCATTCAACAAATTAAATCTGTAGAAGCAAAGATGCTAGAATATCGCAATATCCCAACTACATAACCAGTATTGCTTACTTAAAGAGCTATATCTGAACCCAAGATTTTGATTCTTGATGTCGAAGCAAAGACCGCGAGCGTCTTGGATAGAATTATTCCGAATAATATCAACATTACCCAATACTACTCGGTTAAGAATATTCGTAGTAGCGCGGCAAGCTTAATTTGCTCGGTTAGGGTAGAGAGAACGCAACTTGACTCTCGCATCCTGTGTTGTAAAGCGCCAGACTACGTAAGCCTGTTCTAAATTGCGTTGTTGTTGCCAAGCAGTAAGTTCAGTATCAAGGGTTACAGGATCGGCAATGCGACGGGACTTCCAAGTAAAAAAATATTCCATCGTTGTGTGGGCAGGGAGCCAGGGGGCAGGTGAGAAAAACAGTAGACGATTTTGAAGGCTTACGTCATTTGTCGTGCCATCAGATTAGCAAATAACCCTTTTTGATTCACTAATTCTTCAAACCTACCTTGCTGGACAACTCGACCGGCTTCAATCACATAAATTCGGTCGGCGTTGCGGATGGTACTGAGGCGATGGGCGATAATTATGCGCGTTACTCCTAACTGGTCTAAGCTGGTACTAACTATCGCTTGAGTACGATTATCTAAAGCACTGGTAGCTTCATCAAAAATTATAATTCTCGGTTTTAATACTAAAGCACGAGCAATTAGTAGCCTTTGACGTTGCCCACCAGAGAGATTTGTACCCCCCTCCGAAATGACTGTGTGCATCTCCATTGGCATTGACTTAATATCATCGGCAAATCCAGCCATCCGTACTGCTTCCCAAGCTTCATCCATTGTCACTAATGCGCCACTAGAAATGTTTTCAAAAATCGAGGCGCTATTGATGCGACCATTTTGCAGCACTACACCAATCTGCCGACGCACTGCTGATGTATCTAAGCCTGATAAGTCCTGGCCATCGTAGTAAATAGTGCCATCTTTTGGCGTTTCAAATCCCAATAACAGCCTAATAATTGTTGATTTGCCACTACCAGAAGGCCCTACCAAAGCAATCAATTCTCCTGGGTCTGCTTCAATGGTCAAATCATCTAAATTCAGGGGCCCATCTTCGCGGTAACGGAACGTCACGCGATCTACTTTTACTTTACCTGTTAACCGCCCCGGATCACTTTTGCTCAGGTCGATTTCTGGTTGAGCCTGAAAGATGGGTTTTGCACGTTCCCAGAAAATGCTGATATCTAATATGCTGACTATGGTGTTACTCAGCTGAGTTGCCCCTGCAATAAATATGGCAAAGGCGGAATTAAAGGCGAGAAATGTACCTGTAGATAATCCGGTTTCGCTTTGAGATGGCGCTTGTGTAATTAAGGTAACTGCCAGCCAAAAGATAATTATCGAACTAACAGTTGGCATAGCGGTATTAAATATCGCTAAAACATCTTCAATTACTTCTGTACTCAACTTGAGTTTTAGCTGCTGACTATACTTTTTTGCCCAGTAAGCAAAAGCGCGGTCTTCTGCATTGCTGACTCTAAGTTTGGAAACACCAGCAACCATCTGTACAGTAAAACCAAAAATTTCCCCCTCTATTTCTTCTAAAGAACGCAATTTTTGGCGACTAAGTAGACTTGAGATAGTAGTGAAGATAATTGCAATGAGCGCTACTGCTACTACAACTAAAGCTAGGCTGGAACTGTAGATAAATAATAATCCCAGATTAAGTAGAGAGAAGAAGCTAGTAAAAACAGTGCGTAGCACTGTGTCATTGAGTTTTTGACGGATTTGAGTGACCGCAGAAACACGAGATTGCAAATCTCCAATTGAATATTCACGAAAGAAAGATACTCGCAGATTAAACAATCTATCCCATAAGGCTGCTTGGGAGTCTAAACTAGCTTTACTTTCTAATCTCAGACCGGCAAAACCTTGGGCGATTTGAAAAATTATCGTACCAAAGGTGGCGGCTATCAGACCCAATCCAATTTGCACTAACAACCCTCTGTCTGCATCAGGAATGACGGAATCGATGAGGATGGCAGTTGCTAAGGGGGTTAACATTCCCAGTAATGCACCGACGACACCAGTAAGGAAGATAACAACCAGTTCTCGAATTTTCCCCTTGAAGGCAAATAAAAGTAAGTCGATCGCAGTAAAATTATTTTCGGGTATGGGACGATAAAATACATAGGCAAAAGGAGCTAGTTGCTGGGCTGTATCCTCGTTTACAGGTATGCGAACGCGCTTCTGGGGGTCAAATATTTCGTACTTACCTACCCCTGCTGGTAGCAGTGCTACAGGAAAATTACCTTGATTCGTATATGCTAATAGCGGGCCGCTATCTTTTTGCCACCATCGGTCATTAAGTAATACCTGGCGGATGCGAATCCGGGATGCACGCGCGATCGCTTCTAATGGTTCTTTAATCCGATTCATGTCTTCGGAACGTACAGGTGGCAAAATCTTAATTCCTAATGCCCTTCCCACTGCACCTGCGGCAATCAGCAATGGTGTACCTGACTGCATCAGTTCGGCTTGCTTGGGTTTGAGGACTGATGCTAATTCTCCTAAAGCACTGACTTTTACCTGAGAGTTAAGTTGTTCCCGTGCTTGGAATTGAGTAAATTTTGCTGCCGACTCTTCTTGTTCTATTTGAGTCAGAATTTCGCAGAAATTTTCGTGGATTTCACTCAGAGTAGCTTGGATGGCGTTCCAGTTGGTAAGGTTTTCAGGGTGGGAAAAAACTAGTGGAATAGAAAAACGATCGCCTAGACAAATTTGAATTTTTTTTTCCCAAATCTGCACTAACTTCAATAAACTTTCTGCCTCGTCTTTCCCCCCTCTTATCCCTTCCTCACATTCGGGTGCAGATATTTGCAACAGCACAGTATCTTCTAGAGATATCGCCAAAATTTTATGATTATTAGCCGATATTCCAAACAATGCTTCTGTCGGATTGACGCTAAATAAATAACGGCGAACGCCTTCAATACCTTGGTGGATGGGAATAGCAAACACAGCGATCGCACCGGATTCAATTTGCCAAACTGTTTGGGGATTGTCTAATATTAGGGATTGATTACCCGCGAGCAGTAACTTGGAATCACTCATTTGCAGTTAGAGATGCAATAGTTTTTTGGCGGAGGCGTATAGCATTAAATTCTCCTACCACTTCTAATGGAAGGTTGGTAAAGCGAATATAAAAATTATTTGGTTCTGCTGTTTTGTCTAAGACTTTAGCATAGATATCTTCACTAATTTTGGTGTTGCCCTCCATAAATAAGTTCAGTTTCAGATTAGTAAAGGGTTGTAAAACTAGAGAATTTACTTTTGAGTCATAACATACTTGCGCTTCCCTAGCTGACAGCTTCACTAACTTTCCTTCAACTACAGTACTATTTACATCTTTTCCATCCAAAACCGCATATTTTAGGGGAATTGCTTCTAAAAGTTCCAAAAAGGCTTCTTCTTCATCTTTAGCCAGATATAAATTATATTCTCCAGCAATCCCACCCACTTCATAAATTTTTATAGGTTCCTTCACTCCTTTTGCTTGTACTTCTTTCTGTCTAATAACTTTGACAATAGAACCAGCCTCTTTAATAGTTGATTCGGAAACAAAAATTTGTCCGCCGACTGTATAAGATTCAATCCGATAAGTTAAATTAACTTGATTGCCGATAATTCCATATTTAGTCCGTTTTTCCGAACCAATATTACCAACTACTACTTCTGCTGTATTAATCCCAATACCCATTTCTAGCTTTGGTAATCCCATTTGTTGGATTTTTTGATTTACTGGTTCCATTGCTAGCTGCATTGCCACGGCACAGGCGATCGCTCTTGTCGGATCGTCTTCTCTAGTGATAGGAGCGCCGAACAAAACTAAAATTCCATCACCCATAAACTCATCAATTGTGCCTTGATACTGAGTAATCACATCTGCCATATATCCCAAATACAAGTTAATTATTTTAATTACTTCTTCAGCAGATAATCTTTCAGCGGTAGCTGTAAAACCTCTTAGATCGGAAGTGAGAATAGTAATTTTTTTTCGTTCGCCGCCTAATTTTAAACCTTCTGGATTTTCTAATAAATTAGCGACGACTTCATCGGTGAGATAACGCCCAAAGGTTTTACGAATTTCTCCCGCAGTCATGGCAATATAGGCAGTAACAGTAAGTGCCGAACCAATTAATGCGATTAATGGTGGAACTAGAGGAATCCACCAACCTGCGATAAAAGCCAAATAACTACTACCTATAAGACAGCAACCAGCTAGCAAAATGCTAATCAAAGGTAATAAGGATTTTCTTTTAGAGCCACTGCTATATCGTTGTTGCCATCTTAAGATTGTACCAATTAATGACCAAACAGAAATCCATAACCATTCTTGTAGTTTGCTCCATGTTTTAATTAACGAACGATTATCTAAAGTAGCGCTTAAAATTTGACTGATAGCATTAGCATGAATTACTACACCAGACATCCGTTTTGGTGCTGTTAATATAGTACTGCTGTAAGGTGTATAAAATAGGTCTTTGAGACTTTCGGCTGTGGGGCCAATCAACACAATCTGCCCCTTGAATAAATCTTTGGAAATCCGATTTTCTAACACATCCATAATAGATATGTGTTGAAATTTGTCTCTATAACCACGATAATTTATTAGTACTTGATAACCTTGGTCTTCAGCCCGAATGTAACCACCATCATTTCCTTGAAATAAAGGGTAAATCACATTACCTGTTTTTACCAAAAAATCTTCTGTTTGTCCGACATCAATTTGGCGATCGCTCAGATAAAGATAGGCAAGTTTAAAAGCAAAACTAAACACATTTTCGCCATTTTCATCGGCCAAATACATCAAACTACGGCGAATTTTACCATCCCCATCTAAGGGAAAATCATTTGCACCAACTTGACCAAGTTTTTTCAGCGCTGGTGGTGGTGCTACCGCCGAACTATCTTCACTCTGGGCTACTTTTTGGACGCCAACTAAATTTGGTGTAGACTCAAACACCTTAACTAAGGATTGATGTCCAAAACCTACTGGTAAATCTCGATATAAATCTAAACCAATAGCATTGGGTTTTTGTTGTTTTAAATTCTCTAAAACTTGTGCCAGCAAGCTGTCAGGCAGAGGCCAATAACCGCGCTTACCAAGTTTTTGCACATCAGATTCATTAATTTCTACAATGACAATCCGCGGATCGATAGGTTCTGGAGAACGTAACAGAAACATTTGATCCAGCGCTGCCAATTCCAACATCTGCAATAATCCACTCAAACGTAGAATAAACACCAATGCTCCCGCGCTGGGAGCAGCAATGAAGATACCGCGCCATTGCCAAAGTCGTCGTTTGATGTTTATCCACATAAATTACTTAGTCTTGTTATTGCAGATATCTACTAAAGGTTTGGAAACTAAATTTTCTAACCCCACTGACTCTAATAGTGCTTGCCAATTAGCCATGACTGTGCGATCGCTTGGATTGGCAAGACGTTGCTGTACTAAAGTATGCACCAGTTCGTACCAAATACCAGATGTGGCATAGACTTGGGACAGTTGCTTGGGATTTGTCCTGGCTATTTCCTTCGATAAATCAGGAGTGGGTTGAATTCGTTCTACCCAACCGTCAACAGCGATGTCCTCTGCTAGTTTGTCTGCACCGCAAGCGATCGCCATATACCACTGATACTGTTTACCAACTTTGAGACTTGGCGCTTCTGCCGGGAGAGTAAAACCAATAATTCCTGATTGCTGAGGAAGTTTAAAAGTCGTTTCGTAGACTATATCCTCACCATCTAGAAGTGAAAAACGAGCAGTTTGTACTGCTGTCTCTGGTACAAACCAGTAAAATGTCGGACGTTCTGCAAAGGTTAAACCTAATTTATTCGCAGGCATTAAGGGAGTTAAAGTTTCTTTACTCTCTAAAAAGCAGGAACGGCCACGACGACTTGCCCCGCCAGCAGTAGTTTGTGGTGCTTTTCGATTTGGTGGGATAAACCTCTGACTAATTTGCCAACTCTGGAATCTTTGGAATTTAAGTGAAATTGGTGATTCAGCGATCGCGATTCTGGGCAAACTAGAAATTATTAATACCAAATATATAGGAAATGCTGGAAATTTTACAAATTTTTGTATCCAATTCATATTAAGTCCTATTAATTTTCAATCATCTAACAAAGACAAATATTTGTGATAGCACGAAAAGGTGATATTGAGTTAAATTAACTACTTAATGATAAAACCTATATTAACTTCTGTGTAAAAGCTTTGTTAAAGATTTTGCAAAAAAAAATAAAGTACGTAGGGAGCATCTCACCTTTGCAAATATACCAGGTGATTATAAATTGCAGCTACACAAACGAAGTCCGCCTAGCCTACGCGGACTCTAACAATTTGAAACCCAGGATCGGTAGCTTTTGCCTGTATAGCCGCGAATTCCATTCGCCAGGGCAAACGTGTTTTTACAAAAGTGAGATGCTCCCAGTACGTAGAACTTAGCATAAGCAAGAGTATAGCAATCCAGAATAGTTTACAAGAAAATACGTACAAATATGTAAGTAGCTTTAATGACAGAGAATAGAGCGATTGCTATAGTTGTCTGGTAACTTTACCGTCTTATGCAACTCGACCCCTTTTCTGAAAAACCTTGTTTTTACTGAATTTTTACTACTTATGTCAGACAGCTAGGTAGAAGACTTCAAGAAAACTAACAAAAAGCTGTATTTTCCTACAAAAAATGATTTAATTCCACTCATAATCAAGTTTAAATCCTATGTTTAGACAAATCCTGGTTAATACTCCTAGTTTTGCTGCTTTCAGGGAAACTGATATTGATTGGATGCTCAGTGTAGGCAGATGTAGAGAGCATCGTATTGGTGAAGTTCTCATTCAAGAAGGTAAAGAAATTATTGATACAGTAGAAATTTTGCTAGAGGGAGGATTAAGTATTTGTGTTTCTCCCACAGGCAATCTAAAAGACGCACAAGAAATCGATCGCGTATCGCCAGGGGAAATTGTAGAAACTTTATCTTTTATAGATAATCGTCCTCCATCTACTACTTTTATAGCTCTTAAATCCTCACAGGTATTAGCACTACCAAGACAATTATTATTTCAAAAACTGGAGCAAGATACAGAATTTGCCGCGCATTTTTATCAAACGATAGCTGTTTTACTTTCACAGCAATTGCGGGGACTCACTGATTTTCTTGCTAAGAACAAAGTAGTTCCAGGAGAACCACTGCGAAAGGTTTTGTTTGTATTTGCTATTTTGAATGATGGCGATATTGATTGGATGATTTCTCAAGGAGTAAAAACTCAAGTCAATCCAGGTAAGGTGCTAATTGAAGAAGGAAAACCTGTTGAAGCATTATATATATTATTAGATGGCAAGTTAGGAATTTTTGTTACCACCCCAGACAATAAACTTGTCGAAAGAGAAATTGCTCAATCAGTCAAAGGCGAAATTTTAGGGGAAATGTCTTTTGTAGAAGCAACAACCGCCTCTGCCACAGTCAAGGCAGCAGAATCTTCTGTATTACTAGCTCTACCACAACAGAAACTAGCTGAAAAATTAAAGCGAGATACAGGATTTACAGCACGTTTTTACAAAGCGATCGCTGTAGTTTTAGTAGATCGGATTCGCGATCGCCTCTTTCGTCGTGGATTTGGAAAATTGGCTTACCAACTAGACCAACTTTTAGCAGAAGATATTGAAGTTGAAGATGAACTCAACTTAGATACATTAGATAATACCGCCCTTGCAGGTGCTAGATTTGACTGGATGATTAAACGTCTGAATCGACAATCATGAAGGAGGCAGGAGGCAGGAGGCAGGGGGCAGGAGGCAGGAGGCAGGAAGGAGGTAGGTTTATTAGTCTGCAATTTCAATCTAAATTACGAACTTTTACTGAGCGCAGTCGTTGGCGCAGCCTCTCGTAGAGAAGTATTACGAATTAACAAATGAATGGCTGAAAATCAAGATAGTATATTTCGCAAAGAATCACTGGATCGTTTATCTTCTCCAGAAAGATTGGATCAGTTAATGCAAATAGTTAACCCTATGGATTGGCTACCTTTGGCGACGTTGGGTACTTTTGTGTTACTGGGGTTAATTTGGAGTATTTTTGGACGTATTCCTGTGACAGTAACAGGAAAAGGAATTCTCATTCAACCTAATCAAGTTGTCACTTTTGAATCGCCAATTTCAGGACAGTTAAAAAGTTTGAATGTCAAAACCGGACAATGTATAGATCGAGGATATGTCCTAGCAACAATCGATCCGACGGATTTAAAACAGCAATTACAACTGCAACGCTCAAAACTAGGGCAATTACAAACACAAGAACAAAATTCATCGTTGCTTCAGCGACAACGTACCGCTAAAGAAAAAGAAGCGATCGCATCTGCTAGAGCTAGTTATATACAACGTTTGCGGGACACTCAGACTCTCACGCCTGCGTTTTATGAAAAAGGCTTAAATGCCATCCGCGAACAGCGCATTAGTTTGCAGCAACGGCTCAATGATGCTGTAGCGATCGTACCGATACTCAAAGATCGATTGCAAAAGCGCCAGCAACTCGTAGATGCGGGAGCTATTTCCAAAGATACATATCTACAAGCAGAGCAAGAATATAAACAGGGAACGCAGACCCTATACGATCTTAGAGCGCAGCTCAAACAGTTAGATGTACAAGAAACAGAAGCACAGCAGAGATACTTACAAAATTTGAGTTCCGTAAGCGAACTACAAGCGCAATTAAAAGATTTAGATACTAAGAGCCAACGTATTGAGCAAGAGAACGTCGAAAATGTCAATATAAAAATTAATCAAATTCAAGAAGTTAATCGAGCGATCGCTCAATTGGAAAAACAAATATTAGATAATAGTCAGATTGTTAGCCCTAGTAATGGCTGTGTATTAGAAGTGACTGGTTTTGTCGGACAAGTTACTACCCCGAAAACTCCCCTTGTCACCCTGAACATCGGCGACAAAAACACCCCACTAATTGCCGTTTCCTACTTTAATATCCAAGATGGCAAACAGATTCAACCAGGAATGACCGTACAAATCACCCCCACCTCCGTGAAAAGAGAACGCTTTGGCGGCATTGTCGGCAAAGTTATTTCCGTTTCCCCCTTACCTGTGACTAAAGAAGGTGCAAAGTCTGTGATTGGCAACTCTGATTTAGTAACCAACATCTTGCCAACTGGTGGCGGAGACATTGAAGTGCGAGCAGAAATGGAAATAACTCCATCTACTTTTAGCGGTTATCGCTGGTCTTCTTCCCAAGGGCCAAAATTAAAAATTTCTGGGGGAACAACTACCAGTGTCCGCGTTAAAGTAGCAGAGCAGGCACCAATTACTTATGTCTTACCCATTCTACGAGAATTTACTGGCATTAACTAAAGTTTAAAAATGGTCTTGTGCAATTGATTCAGCAATTAATTTCCTCAATTCAAAACCTCAATCCCTTACGTAAAAAAGCTCCATTATCAGACCTAGAAACAGCACAAACTCAGATAAACTACCGCGTCAAAACTCCGACCTTATTGCAAATGGAAGCGGTGGAGTGTGGAGCAGCAGCTTTCGGGATTATTTTAGCCTATCATCGCAAAATTGTGCCTTTAGCAGAACTGCGGCAAAATTGTGGGGTTTCTCGTGATGGTAGCAAAGCCTCCAACATGATCAAAGCTGCGAGAAATTGCGGGATGCAAGCCAAAGGTTTTAAAAAGCAGTTGGCGCAATTACAAGAACTTCGTCCGCCATACATTGTTTTCTGGAATTTTAATCATTTCTTAGTAGTAGAAGGATTTAAAAAAGATTGGGTTTATCTCAACGACCCAGCTACGGGGCCGAGGCGAGTCTCCTTCAAAGAATTTGATGAAGCCTATACAGGGGTAGTCTTGGTGATGGAACCAGGCCCGGAATTCCAACGTGGGGGTCGCAAACCTAGCTTAATTGGGGCACTTGTTGACCGTTTGCGCGGTTCTTGGGGAGCGATTCTCTATTGTTTTCTGGCAGGATTTTTTCTAGTCATTCCAGGGTTAGTTTTACCAGTTTTTAATCAGATTTTTGTCGATAATGTTCTGGTAGAAAATCGTACAGAGTGGTTGCGTCCATTGATTTTGGGAATGGCAATTACTGTGGTTATCCAGGTGTTACTGACATTACTACAAAGACGCTTTCTGAGAAAGCTAAATATTAAGTTATCGGTGGAGATGTCGGGGCAATTTATCCACCATATTCTGCGCTTGCCAGTATCATTTTATTCCCAAAGATTTGCCGGAGAAATTAGCAGTCGAATCAATATCAATACTAAAGTTGCAGAAGTATTATCGGGGCAGTTAGCCAGGACTGTGATTGATACGATCATGGTGGTATTTTACGCCTTAGTTATGTTTGCTTATGATGGCGTGCTGACTGCGATCGGTATTTGTTTTGCTGCGATTAATATGTTGACATTGCAATGGATTTCCCGGCAGCGTACAGATATTTATATGCGAATCATTCAAGATAGAGGCAAAGTTGCAGGTACAGAAATTGCTGCCCTTCAAAGTATGGAAACCCTCAAAGCATCAGCTTTGGAATCTGATTTTTTCTCCCGTTGGTCGGGTTACTACACAAAATTTATCAACGGTCAGCAGGAATTAGGCATCACTAATCAAGTACTAGGCGTTTTACCTATTTTATTGACTAGTTTAAGTTCCCTATTAGTTTTAGTTATTGGGGGTCTACGAGTCATGGATGGGCATCTCAGCATCGGGATGTTGATTGCTTTCCAAAGTTTAATGACTAGCTTTTTGACTCCAGTCAATTTTCTGGTGAATTTCGGTAGTACCTTGCAGGAACTAGAAGGAGACTTAAATCGGCTGGATGATGTGTTGCAAAACGCAACCGATTCAGAATTGGACAGTCATAATTTACATACCTCAACAGCCAAACCATTACAATATGCTTCATCCTGCGAACTTAAGGGATATGTAGAATTAAAAAATGTCACATTTGGCTACTCTCGAACAGATGGGCCTCTAATTGAAGACCTGAGTTTTCAATTAAAACCAGGACAGCGAGTAGCCTTAGTTGGTAGTAGTGGTTCTGGTAAATCAACAGTTGCCAAATTAGTAGCGGGGCTGTATCAACCTTGGTCGGGAGAAATTCTTTTTGATAGTATTCCCAGACAGCAAATTCCTAGAGCGATACTTTCTAATTCTGTGGCAATGGTAGAACAGGAAATTTTTCTGTACGCCGGCACAGTTCGAGATAACTTGACCTTGTGGGATGATACAGTGTCAAATTCTCAATTAGTGCGAGCTTGCAAAGATGCTGCCATTCATGAAGTGATTTTAGCTTTACCTGGGGGTTATGAAGGCAACTTACTTGAAGGTGCTGCTAATTTCAGTGGAGGACAACGCCAGCGTTTAGAAATTGCTCGTGCATTAGTCAACGAGCCGACAATTCTCATTATGGACGAAGCAACCAGCGCTCTAGATGCAGAGACGGAAAAAATTATTGACCGGAATCTCCGTCATCGAGGCTGTTCTTGTATTATTGTGGCTCACCGCCTCAGTACCATCCGCGACTGTGATGAAATCATCGTTTTAGAAAAGGGTAAAGTGGTCCAACGAGGGAACCATGCAGAAATGTCTCAGATTGATGGTTCTTATGCACGGTTAATTCGGTCGGAGCAGGCTAGTGTTTAATAATGTATTTGCGATCGCACTCCCTTAAAATAACCTCTTAAGATTATGAATTAAGTTATACTTTCCCTCCCAGAGACTTGTTCAACATCGCTTCACGTCTTCTCAACTCCCGAATATTCTTGATAGGTTCAAGGCCAAGATATTGCCCGCGAATCCTTAAAGATAGGTAGTTCAAAGTGTCCCTGCGATCGCTTTCATTCCCTGCTAAGGAATGGCTTACAGCCTCTAGTTTATTCAACCATTCCAGATGATGTAATTGTGCTTGTGTCTCATCTTGCAACAACAACGACAAGGATTGAACATCAACCGATGGGGCTGGAAATAGATTCGCCAATCGACGATTATAAGGATTGCGTCCTAAACGATAAGCAATTGACATGGCTGGTTCCAAATATTCAATATAATGCCAGATCATCATTGGCATAAAAATAGTTTCCCCAGGGTAAAGTACTGCGTCAAAGGCGTTGGTATATTGGAGAAAATCTGTTTTCTCGGCTTCTGACATATTTTCCAAGAAGATGCCACTTGTACGACATAGATTAGCTTGCTCGATGGCATCTAATTTTTGAGTTTCACGCGGATGAATCAATACAAATCGTTTTGCGCCAAAAACTTGAAACAACAAAACATTACGCTGATCGGCATCATAGTGCAAATGAGCATAGTTATTGCTGGCAGCGACAAACATATTCGAGTATAAATCGCTCTCATCATTGAAATTTTGGTATAAATTCAGGGGCAATAACTCAAGCAATTTTTCGGGTGTAGGATACTCAACACAAATATCAAGAGTTGTGGGTTGTGCTTGCAGGAAATCAAGATATGCACCCAAGTTCATCATACGAGGAACATTAGCTGATGTTGAATCTAGCAGATTAGCGATGTAATTTGGAGATATTTGAACTGGGATGTCAGTCAACCCAGTTCTTACCTTTTCAAGGGTATCCATCTGACGCAATGATGAATTATCAAACATATTAGTGATAATCGCTGGGCGCTGCGGCAGAATATACTCTTGGTAAAACACATCTGCTGGAGGTGCTTCGATACGGTCGATATTGTTGAGAACCATGTTACTTTTAGTGGCTAACAAACATGCCGTAATGCTGCTTTAAGCGAGTTTCTATTGTCAACCTTTGTTTTCTTGATTTAACATTGGCAAAGTTACGAACAGCTTACAGACTAATCTAAGTATTTCAGATAAATTAAAGCAGACATAACAGTCTTAAATGATTCACGAGCGACAATTTAGTAGTCATAACTGGGAAAACGGGGATTGGGTGCAACTCAACGTGGGACTCGTAAGGCATCAGGGCGAGGCATTACCAAGCGCCCGCGCCCTTTTTGCTCGGCTCGAACCTTTGGTTACTCACTGGCGGAGTCATGGTTTGTTGCGCTGGTTCTTCTTTATGAGAAAACCGCCAGATGTCCGGGTGCGCTTTTTTACAACAGTGGATCGGCAACAAGCGATCGCCCAAATCTCTGAACTCATGTATACTCTTGAGCGTGAGAATTTTATTAATCAATTTTTCTTTAGTGACTATCAGCCTGAAAGCGATCGATTTGGTGGGCTGGAAGCCATGAAGTGCGTTCATCAGCACTTCGACGCAGACACTTCAATATGGCTTATACTTGACCATCTCGAGCGACATAAACTTAGTGTTATCCCCAAAGACTTACTTCTGCCAACTGTGCTGCACGATCTTTTTAGCCGTGCTTTGTCAAGTAAAATATCTATTCTGGCAGCTTGGCACAGTTTAAGGGCTTTGATTCCTACACTTCCTAAAGCCACAATTCCAACAATTGAACTATTTTCTCTAGAAACTTTGTCTGAGTCTCGAACCGTAGTAGGACAAGAAGCTGATGTGTTACAAAAATATGCAACAGCTAACGACATACTTGCAAAGGAATTAGTTAATCTTCAGCATCTTGGTCAATTGACTGAGGATCTGGCTGATATACTCGCCGCAGTAGCGATGTTTAATTTTCATCGCCACGGGTTTGACTGGCATCGTTCAGGGAAATTAATTGAAGCTATAATCCGAATTCTTGAGCAAAATGATGAAAGTCCTATTTCCTGAACAAAGTTCGGCTTTGTCTGTTGGGTGTAAGTCTCGGTTCTAGAAGCCTTGCTAAGACACAGGATACCGAATATTGCTTGAACGCAAATGATCGCATCGACGCATACATAATCCTGGATTTCTCACTTGTGAGAAATCCAGGGGTGTGGGAGGTGTGGGTTTAAAATTATTACAGTTAAGCGAAAATACGGGCACTTCCGGTGAGCGATCGCTAAAATTATTTCGCTCTGTAAAAACTAACACTGGTATTTGCGACATTGGCGTTTTGTTCACCGTAGGCGAACGCTGGGGCTAACGGCGCGTGCAGCTTGTTCTCGCAGTAGTAGTTGCTCTTTTTCTTCTTCAACTTGCTTACGTTCAGTAATATCTTGCATAATTTTAGAAAAGCTGCGCAGATTTCCATCGCCATCTAGTAAAGGTGTGATGAGACAATGCGCCCAGAAATATGTACCATCTTTACGAATATGCCAGCGATTCTCCCGCGAAAATCCTTCAGCGACAGCTTGTCTCAAGACTTGTTGTGGTTGTCCCTGCTCAATTGCTTCAGGTGAAAAAATTCGTTCAAAAGCTTGACCAATTATTTCTGCTTCCTGATAACCTAAAATACTTTCTGCTCCAATGTTCCAAGTGGTAACGTTACCGTTTGGATCTAGCATGAAAATTGCGTAATTAGTTACTCCTTCTACTAATAACCGATAACGTTCTTCACTTTGACGCAGACTGTCTTGACTTTCACGTAGACGCTCATAATTTTGCAGGGCTGCTACCGCGTTCATTTGAGCTTGCGATCGCGCCTGACGTAGTGCAGTGTTAAGTAAGCTAATCAACAACCCTACTAACACAAACTGAAGCAACCCCACTACACTGAACCCAGTAATAGCCAAAGAATAAAAAGGTGGCAAAAGGAAGTAGGCGCAGACTATAGCAGACAAAAAAGTCGCCAACAGTCCTGGGTTTAAACCACCATACCAGGAACTAACCATGACAAGATATCTTTAATTATGTATATCAAGGTGTCTTGGTTAGGAGATGTGATTGCGGCTGTTGCTCCTAGTGTCTGTCAGCCATGCTATATTTACCCCGTATGGGTGAAAAAGTACTTAAGTTCTGTGCTAAATCTATCTTTGTTTGTAGAGGAATTTGGGTATGCCAAGACGTAAACGCGGAGTTATACTCACTTCTGTTGGTTTACAGAAGTTTGAGGAAGCAAGGCACAAGTTTGAGTTTCGAGATAATTTTGGCAAGAGATTCACTATTGAAGAGTTAAGCTACCGCACTAACTTAGACCCTCTAACAATTAGAAAAGTTTTGAACCGTAGGAAGGGAGTTGACAAGCGAACACTTGAGGCTCTCTTTCTTGGTTTTGATAGCTGCCTATGCGAAGGCTACTATTCGACCTCAGACCCCAATTGCCGTCAAGATTGGGGGGAAGCTGTTTCTGTCTTAGCATTTTACGGGCGTACAGAAGAACTCAGTACTCTGGATGAGTGGCTGCTGAAGGATTGCTGTCGATTAGTTACCATTCTCGGAATGGGTGGAGTAGGCAAAACTTCTCTGTCGATCAAATTGGCAGAATTAATGCAAAACAAATTTGATTGTATTGTCTGGCGATCGCTGTATGACGCTCCACCCATTGATACATTCTTGGGTAGCATTATTCAGTTTCTGTCTGACGAGCAAGAAACTGAGGCAGAATTGCCGGAAAGCGTCAGCGAAAAGATTTCCCAGTTGCTTAACTACTTTAAGGAGATGCGGTGCTTAGTCGTGTTTGATAATGTAGATGCTGTGTTACGTGGTGGGAGTCGAGCAGGACAATATAGGCTTGGATATGAGCAATATGGCGAACTCCTCGAACGAGTAGGTAAATCAGACCACCAGAGTTGCTTGCTACTTACAACGCGAGAAAAACCTAAAGAGGTCGCCTCTCTAGAAGGAGAAGCCTTGCCAGTGCGAACTTTGAGATTGGGTGGACTTAAAGAAGGAGAGGGAGAGGAAATTCTTAAGAGTAAGAGGCTCAAGGGTTCAGAAACTCAATTCAGCGCACTGGTCAAACGCTATGGGGGCAATGCCTTAGCCTTAAAAATTGTGGCAACTACGATTCAAGATTTATTTGATGGTTATATTTCTGAGTTTTTAAAGGAGGAAACCACCGTATTTGGCGATCTTCGTGACCTATTAGAGCAGCAATTTGAGCGTTTATCTGATGGGGGAAAAGATGTAATGTACTGGTTAGCGATTAATCGGGAGCCAGTAACCCTCTCCAAGTTACGAGAAGATTTAGTATCACCTTTTCCACAACTCAATTTAGTTGAAACCCTAGAATCTTTGGGACGGCGATCGCTCATCGAACGACATACAGCTTGCTTCACTCTACAGCCAGTCGTCATGGAGTACGTGACAAATCGCTTGGTTGAACAAGTTTTTGAGGAGATTACTAAGCAGGAGTTTTCGCTTTTTAAAAGCCATGCTCTGATCAAAGCTACTGCCAAAGACTATGTAAGAGAGACTCAAATTCGTCTGATTCTCTATCCCGTGATTAACAGGTTAATTCCAATCTTTGAAGGCAAAAAAAACTTGGAATATGAGCTGACTCAAATCTTACTCAAACAGCGAGAGAAGTCACCCTTAGAGCCGGGATATGTAGCAGGTAATATTCTTAACTTACTCAATCAGCTAGGAACTAATTTAACGGGCTATGATTTCTCTGGACTAAACATTTGGCAGGCTGACCTACGAGATGTAAATTTGCAAAATACGAATTTTGCTTACGCCAATCTAGCGAAGTGTACGTTTACTGAAACTTTTGGTGCTATTCATGCGGTAGCCTTTAGTCCTGATGGAGAACTTCTGGCGCTAGGTGACAGTAATGGAGAAATTCATCTTTACCAAGTTAGCGATGTGCAACCAGTCCTCATCTGCACGCGACACAAGAGTTGGGTAACATCACTGACGTTCAGCCCTGATGGTAAGATTCTCGCTAGCGCCAGCACAGATTACACAATAAAGCTATGGGATGTTAGTACTGGTCAGTGCCTTCGCACCTTAGAAGGGCATACAAATGAGGTTTGGTCGGTTGCATTTAGCCAAGATAATTGCACATTAGCAAGTGGCAGCGATGACTACACCGTGAAATTATGGAATAGTAGCACTGGAGAATGCTTCAAAACACTTGAGGGACATTTGAGTTGGGTACTCTCTGTTGTCTTTAGAGCAGATGCTCAGCTGTTGAGTGGTAGTGACGATCGCACCGTTAAATTGTGGGATATCAAAACTGGACAGTGTATTCAAACGTTTCAAAAGCATCATAATAGTGGAATCCGGTCAATTACCCTCAGCCCAGATGGTCAGATACTGGCAAGTGGCAGCGAGGATCAAACTATTAAGCTATGGAAGACTCAAACGGGTGAATGTCTCAAAACACTTCTGGGGCATTCTAATCGAGTTTTTTCAGTGGCCTTCAGCCCCCAAGGCGACCTTTTGGCTAGCGGTGGGCACGATCATACGGTGAAGTTATGGTGTGTCAATACGGGTGAATGTTTCAAAACGCTTCAAGGACATTTCAGCTGGGTCTTTTCAGTTGCCTTCAGCCCCCAAGGTAAGCTTTTGGCTAGCGGCGGGCACGATCAAACCGTGAAGCTATGGAATGTCGAGACAGGTGAATGCCTCAAGACCCTACAAGGATATACCAATCAAATACTCTGTGTTAGTTTTAGTCCTGTTAGTGCCAGCTTGTCGCCAGGCATTGGTCAAATTTTTGCCAGTAGCAGCCGCGATCGCACTGTGAGATTATGGGATGTTGCAACTGGCGAATGCCTCCAAGTGTTAAAAGGACATTCCAACTCGGTTCATTCAGTTATCTTTAATCATCAAGGAAATATCCTAGTCAGCAGTAGTGTAGATAAAACAGTAAAGCTATGGGATGTTTCTTCAGGTCAAACCTTAAAAACTTTACAGGGACATCGTGCAGCAGTTTTATCGATTGCCTTTAGTCCAGACAGCCAAACCATAGCAAGTGGCAGTGAAGACTGTACTATAAAATTATGGGACGTTCGTTCGGGTCGAGCCTTAAAAACCTTACAGGGACATAACGCTGCGGTTTGGTCAGTTGCCTTCATCTCTCCAGGAGAGATATTGGTGAGTGGTTCCTGGGATCAAACGATCAAGTTATGGGATATTCACACGGGAGAGTGCCTCAGAACATTGGCAGGACACACGAGCTGGATTTGGGCAATTGCGATCGCCCCCGATGGTAATATCTTGGCAAGTGCTAGTCCAGATCGAACAATCAGGTTGTGGAATCCGCACACGGGTGAGTGCCTCAAAGTTTTACAAGCAGACACAAACTGGTTGCAATCCATCGCCTTTAGCCCTGATGGCAGAATACTGGCTAGCACGAGTCACGATCTTACAATCAAGTTGTGGGATGTCTCTACAGGTGAGTGCCTGAAAGTTTTGTATGGACATACAGGCTTGGTTTGGTCAGTTGCCTTTAGTCCAGACAACCAAACCTTAGTTAGTGGCGGTGACGATGAAACGATTAGACTTTGGGATATCGTAGCAGGCAAATGTTTAAAAACCATGAGAGCAAGTAAGCCCTACGAACAAATGAATATTTTCGGAGTTAAAGGTTTAACTGAGGCGACAACTGCCACGTTGACCTCTTTGGGAGCAGTTATCTAATACCAATTCTGTATGAAGATGCGCCATACATGAGGAACGAACCGCAAAGAGCGCATAGACGCGGAGCGGCTTCCCGCAGGGTAGGGCGCAAAGAAACAAAGAGATAAGAAGTCAAAAAAATTTGGCGCAGGCTCACAAAGAAATGGTATAAGTTCAAACCATTAGCCTAGCTCACTGAGACATAACTGTTCGGGCTGCTTCAAGGGTGCGGTCGATGTCTGCTTCAGTATGAGCTAAAGAAGTAAATCCAGCTTCAAATTGAGATGGAGCTAAATAAATTCCATGTTCCAACATGCCGCTATGGAAGTGAGCAAATTTACTTAAGTCAGACTTTTTGGCATCCTCATAATTGCGAACTGGACTTTCGTTAAAGAAGAAACCAAACATGCCGTTAATGTGACCACCGCAGGCCGCGTGACCTGTTTGTTTAGCAATTTCCAGTATCCCATTTGTGAGTCGCTTTGTAATGCGATCGAGATACTCGTAAGTTCCAGGCCGTTGCAACAACTCTAACGTCTTAATTCCTGCTGTCATTGCCAGTGGATTGCCCGAAAGCGTTCCGGCTTGATACACGTTTCCGGCTGGAGCAACCATCGACATAATTTCTTGGCGACCACCATAAGCCCCAACTGGTAGACCGCCACCGATGACCTTACCTAAGGTAGTCAAGTCAGGAATGACACCAAATTTCTCCTGCGCTCCACCGTAAGCGATGCGAAAACCTGTCATCACCTCATCAAATACCAGCAGCGCTCCATACTCATGCGTGAGTTTTCGCAAACCTTCCAGAAAACCCGCAGCAGGTGGAATAAAACCTGCATTTCCTACCACAGGTTCAACAATTACACCAGCAATTTCATTGGGATTTTGCTTGAATAACACTCTTACTGCTTCTAAATCGTTGAAAGGAGCGGTCAGCGTGTTGCTAGTTACGGATTTGGGCACACCAGGAGAATCGGGCAAGCCAAGAGTGGCAATGCCAGAGCCAGCCTTAACGAGAAACATATCGGCGTGTCCGTGGTAGCAGCCTTCAAACTTGATAGCTTTCTCCCGCCCCGTAAAAGCTCGCATCAGACGAAGAACAGCCATACAAGCTTCTGTGCCGGAGTTGACAAAACGCACCATTTCGATACTGGGAACAGCATCGATTACCATCTGTGCCAGTACATTTTCTAGATAGCAGGGCGCACCAAAGCTAGTTCCTTTTTCCAGGGCATCGTGGAGAGCCGCAATGACTTCAGGATGAGTGTGACCGCAGATAGCAGGCCCCCAACTGCCGACATAATCGATATATTGATTGCCATCCACATCCCAGATGTAAGCATCCTTGACGCGATCGAACACAATCGGCTGTCCGCCAACAGATTTGAAAGCCCGCACGGGAGAACTAACTCCTCCTGGCATTAATTTTTGGGCAGCAGCAAAGATTTCCTCTGATTTAGTAATTTTTAACTGAGTCGTTGCAATCATAATTTTTTCTCCTGAGATATTTGAGTTGCGTTCTAGAGTTAATCGATTACCCTTTTGTGGATGATGCGATCGCAAATAACGAGAATCTAGTTATTAAAAGTGACAAACAAAACGTGCAGACATTATTGCAATTCGAGCATGACTTCATTACGTCTGAATGCAGGCAAGATGAACGGAGAGTCATAAAAAGCATAAATCGGTTTACCTTTTGGCTCGATACCTTGCCGAGCGAGAAAAGCATATAATTTGGCTTCCTTTTCTTTCAATTGTTCATCCCCAGCTAAACCAGAGAAACGGATTGCCGCTACTTTCTTGCTGGGAACTTCTTTGATAGCAATGCGTGAGTCTTTTGGTTTCGGCAGCGTTGCCAGTGTATATTGTGAGGGCATTACGAACTGTACAGCCCAAGTGCTTGTGCCGATATTTTCTCCCGCTTCTTGTTGAATTACAGGCGCAGTCATGGCGATTTTTTCACTTGGCTGGGATTGTGTGACAGGCGCAGTCATGGCAATTTTTGTTACAGATGTGTTTTCACCAAATATGTAAGTAGCAAGAATAGAAAATGCAGCTTTATTGGCTCTATCTCTTTCAGCTTCAATGACTGTTTCGGCAACAATTTTTGGCTCGTATTGGCGGATTTCAATATCATCATAGGATTCCAATACGCAATATTTTGGTTCTTCAGTTTGACTCATAAGAATTTCACAAATAATTAAAATTAATGCGATTAAGTAGAAGACAGGAGGCAGGAGGCAGGAGGCAGAAGTGAATTAGGATTTTAAACTTTTGTATTTTATATTTAATTATGCCTACCTACTTAAAAGACTAAAAAATCACGATCTGACTAGCCAAATCAGATAGTTACTTGCTTTCTTGCTTCTTGTATTAAGCGTCCATCTTCCATGTGAATGATGCGATCGGCAATATCAAGAATTCGATTATCGTGAGTGACGAGTAAAATAGTGCAACCCTGCTCTTTAGCTAAACGCTGCATGATATCTACAACATCGCGACCCGACTTTTTATCGAGAGCAGCAGTGGGTTCATCGGCAAGAAGAATTTTGGGACGACTGACTAGGGCACGAGCGATCGCAACTCGCTGCTTTTGCCCTCCAGAGAGACTGTCTGGATAATAATCGATGCGATCGCCCAAACCAACACTTTTCAGAGTATCCGTTGCCAGCCGATCTATATCTTGCTTTAGATACTCATCGTGGAGTTCCAAAGACATTCGGACATTCTGCTTTGCTGTTAAGAAAGTCAACAAATTGTGTGCTTGAAAAATATAACCAATCTGTCGCCGTATTTGTATCAATTGCCGCTTACTAGCCCCACAAATTTCCTGTCCTAAAACTTTAAGGTTGCCTTCCCGAGCTGTTCTCAATCCACCTATTAGTGTTAGTAAAGTAGTTTTACCAGAACCGGATGGCCCAGTCATAATCACAATCTCTCCAGAATAAATGTCGAGATTAATATCAAACAATACCTGCTTGCACAATTCTCCGCGACCGAAGTAGTAATCAAGATGGCAAACAGAAATAACGGGTTGTTGGGAAGTGTTTTGAATTTTCAGTTTTGAACTTTGATCGAGACTAATTTTTTGCAACATGAGAGTTCAACCGTAAATTTGGGGACTTCCAAATAAAAAAATATTCAATTATTTATTGTAGGGTGGGCGTCTCGCCCGCCTTTGTTTACTGGGCGGGCAAGATGCCCACCCCACAATATTGGATAATTTATTTCTTGGAGTTCCCTTGGGCTTGGTTCTAGAAAACTGGTAGGGCTAGAAAACTATAAGTTTTGAAATGCGATATTTTTATAAACTTCAACTCAAAACTTAGAAGATATCAGCCGGATCGGCTGCTCGTAATTTTTGCATGGCGATCGCTCCAGCTCCAAGACACATGACGAAAGTCAAAACTAGCACAGTTACCGCACGAGCTAGTTTCATCGTAGTCGGTAAAAACGTCACAGACTGAAAAAAGATGTAAAATCCACTCGATAGCAAAAAACCTGGAAGAAAGCCTAAAAGCGCTAAAGTAAAAGCTTCTTGAACAATAACTCCAATCAGATATATATCGCTGTAACCCATTGCTTTTAACGTTGCGTATTCGGGCAAATGATCGGAGACATCAGTATAGAGAATTTGATAAACAATAACTGCTCCGACTAAAAAACCAATTGCAACACCAAGGTTAAAAGTCGGGCCAATAGAGGAGCCTGTAGACCAATATGCACTTTCACGGGCAGTGAATTCAGCAAGGTTTAGTACCAGTAAATCATCTGGTAGCTTGGCTCGCAAATCAGCCTGGATCTGCTCGATCGAAGCATTTGATTCTACGTCAACAATACCCAGATCGATTTCGTTTGATCGGCGTTGGGGAAAGAGCCGTAAAAAGGTAGAATCGCTGACGATTAGATTACCGTCAGCAGAAAAAGAAGAACCGAGCTTAAATAATCCAACTATTTTAATTTGATAATCGTTAGCTTGAACAGAAAGCGGATTCTGTTTTTTCAGCAAACTAGGAACGTCTCCAAGCTGAGGAACCAATCCAGCTCTGTCAAACAGCGCTCGATTTAATAACTTCAGTTTATTCAATTGTTGATCGAGTTCTGGTAAGTCAAATGCTGGCTGATTCGGATCGATTCCGTAGACAAAAATTTGACGGCTAGCTCGATTTTCAGGATTTCGCCACGATGCTTGACTCACATATAGCGTCGCCAGGGATTTTACACCGTTAACACCTGCTATTTTATAGAGCTTATTTCTGGAAAAACTTTTGATAGATTGCAAGTTATCAGACAGTTTATTGACTAAAAATAAATCTCCTTTAAGGGTGGTATAAGGGGTAACTTGCGAATCAAACAATGCATCCCTCACTCCCAGTTGAAAAAACATCAGAAAATCAGCAAAGGCAATTCCTGCTATTGCGACTAATAAACGAGTCTTTTGACGGCTCATTTGCCGCCAAGCAAGTGGGGTTTTGCGGAATAATTTACCGAATATAAATCTTTTGATAGTCAAATTGCTTCGCTCCAATTAAAAATTAAAAATGATAAATGAAAAATTCAAGGAACACATCTTTGGGTGAAGTGAAGACGCGATGAATCGCGTCTCTACAAAATGGTCTATTTGTCGCATTAGTTTTGAGAATTAGTATTAATTTTGCCTGTTGCCTCTTATTGGTTGATATTGTTATTCGGCTGAATGGCAACCTGTACTTGCAAGTTAGTTAAGTTCGCAACTCGTTTGCTATCTTGGGGATCGAGTGCAATTCTCACTTCAATGACTTTGCGATCGAGGTTTTCTCCAGGTTCGCCGCTAGTTACTTCTTGTTGGATCACCTGTAGCCCAATGAGCCGAACAGTTCCGCGCAACTCTGGGGAGAACGACTCACTCGAAATCGTTACCTGTTGACCTTCACGAACTTTGCCAATATCAGTTTGATATATCTCTGCGATCGCTTCCATCGAACTGGTTTGTCCGAGTTCGGCAATGCCTTTCTCACCAACAACTTCTCCGGGTTTGGCCTTAATATCGAGAATGCGACCTGCTATGGGGGCGCGAATATAAACTTCAGCGAGATCGGCTTCAGCTTTTTTGGCTGCGGCGATCGCTTTGTTGACCTCGGCCTGAGCTGCTTGCACGTCTACCGGACGCACCTCAGCAATCTCATCTAAGGTTGCCTTAGCTTGCTCGATTTGCTTGCGTAGAGTATCTACACTCTTATTTTGGTTAGCTCTGGCTTCAGTAAGCTGTGCTTGCGCTGTTTCCAAAGCAAGTTGTTTTCGATCTACTTCCACAGCAGAAATCGCTCCATTTTGGTAAAGCGAGGAATAGCGATTATACTCACTATTGGCAGTTTTGACTTCGGCTTGCCAGCGAGAAATGGTGGCATCTCTAGTAGCTATTTCGCCCTTTAACTCTTCTTTCAGGCGATTGATTTCAGCTTTTTGGGCGGCAATTTCTCCTGATTTTGCGCCAGCTTGCACCTTGGCTAACTGTGCTTGCGATACTTTGACTTGTGCTTGCGCTTCCAGTAGAGCATTTTGCAGCCGATCGCGCGAATCCATAATGGCGATCGCTTGACCTGCTTTAACGCTACCGCCCCGCTGTACGAGTAGTTCGGCTACGCGATCATTGCTTAACGTAGCAGGTACGGATACTTTGATAACTTCCGTTGCTGGTTCTATCCGTCCTAAAGCGGTAATTTCCTCAATCGTTGGTCTGGTCGGTTGCACAACTTCAATGGGTTTGTTGGTTGATTTTGATTGAGAATTTGATTGAGAAACACCGTAGAAAGCGATAATTCCTGTAAGGGTAGTACCAGCGACAACTACAGCCAGCATCCATTGTGTTGAAGGTTTTGAGAGCGATTGTAAATTCATGTCAATTCTTCAATTCCCTGTTCCCTATTGCCCGTTCCCTGTTCCCTTTGAAGACAAAAGTTAAACGAGAGCAGATGTCTGCTTTGCCCAATCTTGAGGTTTTAAGAATACTTCGTATAACTCGGCTTCTGGGGTGTTGGGTTCGGGTTGATAGCCATACTCCCAACGCACTAATGGAGGTAAAGACATCAAAATTGACTCTGTGCGCCCGTTAGTTTGCAGTCCGAAAATCGTGCCGCGATCATAAACTAAATTGAATTCAACGTAGCGTCCACGCCGATATAATTGAAAATTACGTTCGCGATCGCCATACTCCATTGACTGCCGCCGCTTGACAATTGGCGTGTAAGCAGGTAGAAAAGCTTTACCGCAATCCTGCACGAATGCAAATAATTCTTCCCAATTGCGGGTTGCTGGTATGCCAACGCGATCGCTGGCGATTGCTGATGCTCCTTTGGGATCGGGGCCTCGATAAAGCTGACCTTGACCGTCCTGATAGTCAAAAAAGATCCCGCCAATGCCCCGCATTTCTTGACGATGTTTCAGATAAAAATACTCGTCGCACCAAGATTTAAACACTGAATAATATTCGGGATCGTGTGCGTCACAAGCCTGTTTTAATGTGTAATGAAAATGGGCTGCATCTTCAGCAAACGGATAGTAAGGCGTTAGATCGATGCCGCCGCCAAACCACCAAACTGGCCCAGCTTCAAAGTAGCGGTAGTTGAGATGAACGGTTGGCACGTAAGGATTGCGCGGATGCAATACCATTGAAGTTCCGGTGGCATAAAACTGATGTCCCTCTGCTTCTGGACGTTGTGCCAAGATTGAAGGCGGCAGGTGAGAACCCCAAACTTCAGAGAAGTTAACTCCACCTTGCTCGAATACTGCACCGTCGCGGATGACGCGGGATCTGCCGCCGCCCCCTTCAGGTCGTTCCCATGTATCTTCTTGAAACGTGCCTCCGCCATCTAGCTGTTGCAAACCCTGAGAGATTTCGTCTTGCAACTGTCGCATCAATTGACTGACTCTAATCTTGGCATCAACTGGGGGTAGAGATTTGGATTGAGTTACTTGAGGAGTTAAAGTAGTCTTCATAAGATCAACCTATTTTTCCTAATAACGAACATTTGAAGAAATTCGATAAATTTTGAAAGTTCGTAGGTGTATACACAAGTCTTTTAGAGTTGTTCCGTAACGTAGGGAAGGTTAATTTTTGCAGGTCGATGCATTAAAGGTGCAGGTCGATGCATCAAAGGTGCAGGTCGATGCATCAAAGGTGCAGGTC